>JAZDOF010000040.1:0-4174 GCA_043799015.1 Pseudomonadota bacterium
CGCTTTGCTTCGGCGTCGTGACGATCTCCCTCATGCACCATCCCCGTTCCCCTCGACGATCCGTATCCCGTCGCCTTCCGGCACCATCGGCGCGCTCCCGCCCGTATTGACGATAATCCGTATCCCCTCGCCGTTCGTGCCACCGAACTCCACCGGCTGCACAGCCTTGCCCCATCCGCGGTCGAGAAGCTCATGCGTCGCCTGCGTCACCCCCGACTGGCCGTCCCGGTACAAGCGCCGCACCAGTATTTCAAGGTTCGCCATGGCAACCTGCCGCGTCTGCCCGCCGTCGGTGATCTCAACGTTCCGTTCCTCGGCACCTATCCGCTTGATCAAGGCAACGAGTTCAGCCCGTACCGATCCCGGCGGCCGCCCCGCCGGATTCAACTTTACCCCAGGCAGTAAACGCCCTTTCTCGTCTCGTTCGCTACTTTCGCCGCGTTTTATCTCGCCCTGATCCACGTCCGCCACCGCTTCCTCCCCCGTTCCGTTTCGCTATTCACGAAAGAAAAAAACCCCGACCGCATCTTCCGGACGGTTTCCCGCCCTTGGATACGATCGGGGCTTCTCGTTTTCGAGTCAGTCGCCGATCACGGCTCCGAGCCTGTTCCCGCGCCCCTCCCGTTTACGGGTCGGTTCCGCGCCGGTCTTCTCGTGCCGTTCTAAAATGTAGACCACGTTTTATTTTTTGTCAATAGATAACCAAACCCTACCTAACCAAACCTAACACTACCATCCCGAACCACACAATACCGGACCGAACCGAATCCTACCGGACCGTACCGCATTTTCTATACGGAGTTCGTAGTTTGACCCACAAACCCCGTCCTTACCGCACCTAACCACGCTTGACCGCACCTCGCCTACCCATACCAAGCCATACCACACCGAATATCACGCTACCATACCAAGCCGAGCCGCATTTATTATACGGAGCACACAATTTGACTCATATGCCCCGTGAACCCCTACCGGACCGAACTATACCACACCGAAACACACCAAGCCCCACCACACCTTGCTATACCCAACAACACCACGCTCTACCACGCTGCACCCAACCACGCCTAATTTTATATGGTGCCCGCAGTTTGACCCACGGGCACCATGAATCCATACCCGACCGAACCACGCCCTGCCGAACTAGACCGTACTTCACCAAGCCCTACCGCACAGCACCCTACCGTACAACACCGCGCCGAACCCGATCCGACCCTACTTCATCTACGCTATTTCCTTCACCGTAAATCGCCCGTACTTCGGCCGCCAGTCGCCGAACCCGATGTCTCTCCCGGCGATCTGCATCAATTCTACGATTTCCTTCTTGTTGAACACCCGGTCATCGTAGACCACCACCGCATCGATCGCCCATTTGTCGAATTTCGCCCGCGTCCGCGGAACTCGGTTATTCTTGATCTTCACCGTCACGGTAAACGTCAGATAGGTATTCGACGGCTTCTTCAGCGACGCTTCCCACATTTTCTCCGGGTCTGTCGGACCTTCGTATTGAAGCGGAAAGCTATCCTCGCACGTAATCGCCCGCGAAACATCCTTCCCCTTCTTCAAGGTCTTCCCGGCGTTCAATAAAGTAGCCTCAACAACCTCTCCGGGAATGCACGGCTTCCCGTCTTTGAGGTAGAGCGACGCGATAAATTGCAAATGAGCCATCTCGATTTGATCCACGTCGGTTTTTTTCCTCTTGGATGATATCTCCTTCAATGCTACGGAAAAGCTATTGAGAGGATCCGCTGTCTGTCCATTATGACAGAGAAGGGGAACTGCGCCTATGATCCTGAAACCTGATTTTTGCCACGCCATATTTTACCTCCTTGGTAATCGGCGTATTCCTGATAGTATCGGTGATCACGATCCTTATTTTCACCGATACCCCTTTTAATTCCGCCTCCCCGTACATCTCATCACGGGAAAATGGCAAGATTATAGTTTCAGTAGCAATTCCCCCCCCGGTTTTGCATTCAGAATGTGAGCCTTCCACGTCCAGTCTCCTTTTCCCGCAACGTCGAAATGAAGGAATCCGTAATTGATGATTCCTGAGCATATCCGCGTTCCATACTTGCAACCCCATCCGAGCAACGCGGGAGTCGTTACGACGAAATAGCGGTTGGTCCCCGCATACGTGAAGTAATGGACGTGACTCCGAATGAATATGTCACTCTTCGGCTGCCCTTCCTCCTCCAAGGCCCATAGAAAATTCCACAACACGTCACGAGCCGGTGCCGTGTGCCTTCCGTGCGGGATAGACGATGAAGCAATCCGATGTTTACAATCGAATACCACGCCGTTTACATCAAGCCATTCGTGACCGCCGATCTTGTCTGCCTTCACTTCTTTCGCAACGTCGTTTTCAAAATCTTCGGTCACTCCTCCATGATACGGCGTCCCGTATGTTATGATCGTATTTTTTGCACCGACATACTTAATGCACTCGGCTGCCATTTCCGCCTGTTTCTGTCGGTCAGCAACGATCAATTCGGTAGCCCCGCTCTTCTCTCCTTTTCCCTCGACGAGATCGCCATTCACAATCAGAATGTCGATCGGTTTCAATTCGTCAATCTTCCGAGTGACGAAATCCCAGGTCAGTGCTTGATGTTTCGCGAACTTGGCCAACTCGGCATCGGAACTTTCAGCCTGGTACTGCCATCCTGGTGGCGTCAACCCGGCCCGGTGTCCACAATGCATGTCAGACCATATAACAACGCGTTTATTCATCAGGCACCTCCTTCTATAAGATTAGAACAACCGCCAACGGCGGCTCCATTTACTTTTTCAATCGCTATTCCCGCTTGGTTGTCTCTCACCGAATGGCCCGCTCATCAACGGTGGTTTCCTCCTCCTCTTTGGCCCATTCACCTCTATAAAATAAATCAGCCCATCCTGCGTGCCGTTAGCAGCGGCGGGTTGCCGTAGAAACCCCTGCAAGATGGGCTGATCCATCTACGGCATTCAGAGACCGGTTGCTAACCCGATCACATCTTCATCGTATCGCACCCCGCGTTTCCTGTCAACACCCTTCACCGGCTTCTCTTCTCCGGCCTTCCTCCCGCTCGCGCTCCCCCACGTATACGGCCCCGGCGTCGCCCACTCCGGCCCGAACGGCCGCGAAAGGCATATCTTCATGCTTGCGGCGGATTCTGAAACGGCCCGCTCCTCCTTTCACGTCTGTCGACAAACGGTCCTTTCCCTTCCACGAGTACCAACCGACTCTGATCAATGTACTCCCACTCAGGGACCCTCCCGTCCTTCGTAACCTTTTTCGGTTGAATCCCATAATGCAAACAGCCGGTGAAGTATTCGATCCGAGCCATTACGACCCCAGTATACCCGGTTATCTTGTCTTTCACCGTCTGCCCTAATTCAAAAGCGAACATAGTCTCTCCTTTCACCGCGTTGTCCTTAACAACCGCGCGTTCTCTCTGTCCGCCGCGACTTTCTCGGCCATAACGGCGTTGTGTTCCGCCTGGATCGCATCAAACGCCAATAGCAGCGCGTCAATATCCCCGAGCAACGTTTCCTTCCGGATATCCTCCCAGAAATACTCCCGTTTCTTCAACCGCTCTTGCCGCGCTCGTATATCCGGAACCTCCATAATCGCCGCCATCTGACGCATATACTCCTGCGTCTCCTGGCGGTTGTCTTCAATCAACCCTTTACTTTTGCCGCCAGCCTTACTCATTGCGCCCTCCTTCTATTTCGCTCCATACTTCATCAAATCGTTCGTCCATCCGCGTCAGAATTAAATTCGCGCATATCGGAAACAGCCGCACCGTCATATCAACGAAATGCGCCCGTGCTTCCCTTTTCGTCAGTCCAGCCCGAACCACGGACCACATCTGCTCCCGTAAAAACGAGTCCGCCATACCAAGCGTGTTTATCAGCACTTGTGTATTGCAAACCTTGACGATCTCCGCGACCATCGCCGGTGACGGCTTCGGTTCCTCCGGTTTCGGCTTTTCCTCGGCCTTCGGGAAAGCCTTCGCAGCGATAAGCTTCGAGAACTCCGCAGCCTCCGCGTGCGCCTTCTCTTCCAGCGCCAGCCGTTCCTCAACGGTTACCTTCGGCGCGGCATCACCAGTCCCGGCCCACTTCCCGAGCAACCACCCGCCGATCTTGCGCCGAACGGCCCATAACCACTTCATCGCATCATCTCTAAACC
>JAZDOF010000048.1:0-6879 GCA_043799015.1 Pseudomonadota bacterium
AGGCGCGCTCCGCAAGAGAAAAGGCAGAGGGCGAGTAACCATTCACTTACGGGGGGAAAATTCCAATCTCAACGAGGCGCAGGCTTTTTGGCCTGCGAATTTTATTAGTGCGATCTCGGCAGGCTGGAAAGCCTGCCCCACAAGAGTAAACGGCTAGGAGGGCGACCCAATGCGCCGGTTCGGACTTTCGGACGGTATTGAGGGCCCCGAGTAGTCCGCTCCCGTTCGTGCCTCATATCGGCAGCGCTTCGTTGACTGCTCTTTTGTCTGAAGATGCCCGGCATGGGGGTGTACGTCATTGCGAGGAGCGCTGCCATGAAATAGCCCGAATACCGTCATCCTCGCGAAAGCAAGGGCGACCTGCGAAGGGCTTGTCTTTTGACTCCAGGCCGGAAGTACTTTTTTTCACGGCCAAGGCCGTTCCGCGTCTTCACCTCTTCAGGCCGTTGGGGGTCTTATTGAAGCAGGCCGTCTCAAACCGCGGAAACTACGCAACAACCCCATTCGGCCCTTCTGTCGGCCCAAAAGGCATTCTCTTCGGGAAAATCGTCGATGATGTGTATTTCTTTCTCGATACAGCCGCCCATGGCCTTGATGAAATCGCGGAAATCACGGATGGTGAGGGAATGGATATCCGCCGTCTCGTACCAGCTCCGGGCATGCATCTTGGCGACCGGCATCCGTCCGGTAACCAGAAACCCGAGAGCAATCCTCCAATGGCCGAAGTTGGGAAAGGCAATGATGGATTTGGACCCAACCCTGAGCATCTCCTTCACCACCTTGTCCGGATGCATCAACTGCTGCAAGGTACGACTCAGGATCACATATTCATAGCTCAAGTCGGGGAAGCCCTCAAGGCCTTGGTCCAGGTCGAACTTCATTACGCGAATGCCCCGTTCGATGCAACGGATAACCTTTTCTTCATCGCGCTCGACCCCGCACACGGACGCGTCCTTTTCGTCACGGAGGCGTTGGAGGAGAGTACCGGTACCGCAGCCCAAATCAAGCACCCGCGTACCGGGAGTTATCAACTCCATTATTACGTTGAACCCGACCTGGAACTCATGAAATGGGGTTCGAATGGGCCCGGCGCTGTCTGACACCTTGAATAAACCCCCTTATAATTCGGGTCATTGTGGGCAAACCTGCGTTTACCAGGAATGAATCATGCCCATAGGGCAAATCTACTTCTATGAAGGACACATCTTTCTTTTCCGCCTGCAATGCCCTAACGATGGCCTTGGACATGAATGTCGGATACAACCAGTCTGAGCAGAAGGAAATCACCAGCATACTCGCCGATATGTTTTGGAAAGCTTTCCGGAGATCTCCGTAGGTGGCTTCCAAATCAAAGTAATCGATCGCCTTGGTGATTATTACGTAGGAGTCCTCGTCAAAACGGCGCATGAAAGCGCTTCCCTGATGCTCCAGATAGGATTCGACCGCGAATTCGCCCCCTATGATGCCGCTCTCGCCCATACTGTAACGATGCCCGTCCATATCTCTTAGGGTGAGCTTCCGGCCGAATTTCACTTCCATCGTTTCTTCGGACAGATACGTGATGTGACCGATCATCCTGGCGACCGCCAGGCCTTTACCCATCCTACCCTCTTCCAGTCCTTGACCGGAACCGGGTGACCTTACGGCCGGGTCGCTGTAAATCGCATTGCGGCCTACCCAGTTGAAAGCTATGCCCTGGGGAGAGAGACGGGCCGTGGCCGCAATCACCACCGCCGACCGAACGCGGTCAGGATAACGCACCGCCCAATCCAGCGCCTGCATGCCGCCCATGGAACCGCCTACCACGGCGTGCAATTTCTTGATCCCCAGGTGATCGACGAGCAGCGCCTGGACGTTGACCATATCACTGATGGTCACGATCGGAAAGGACCGTCCATACGGTTTGCCGGTCCGTGGATTGATGCTTGGGGGCCCCGTCGTGCCTTTGCACCCGCCCAAGCAATTGGAGCAGAGGACAAAGTACTTGTCCGTATCGATGCCTTTGCCGGGGCCTATCATGGCGTCCCACCAGCCAAGCTTGCCTTGGGGGTCTACCCCTGCCGCATGAGCGTCACCCGAAAGGGCGTGGAGGATCAGGACCGCGTTGTCCCCGTCCGGCGCAAGAGTGCCGTAAGTCTCATAAGCCACGGACAGCGGATCGATTCGCACGCCGGACTCGAGATCGATACCTGGAAATACGGCATACTTGGTATCTACGGGCCCGTATCGGCCGTCGGAGTCCGCATACTCCTTGACGGGCTCTATTGTCATGTAGGT
This sequence comes from Pseudomonadota bacterium, assembly GCA_043799015.1. Lineage (GTDB taxonomy): Bacteria > Desulfobacterota > Desulfomonilia > Desulfomonilales > Desulfomonilaceae > JAZDOF01. The sequence goes on from JAZDOF010000048.1 coordinate 2,278, forward strand.
CCCTCGTTAAGCGTAGTCGTCCTCCGCCTACACGCAGTCGGAATTGCCGCCGAGGCGTATGTCCGCTCTCGTACCGGCGGAACGCACACAACAGTTCTTATATGCATTCGGATGGAAGTGATCAATCCCCCGATAAAAATTCCGGGAGACGCGGGCCGGACCCGCAGAACGTGGTCAGGGCGTCGTCGAGCGACATCCGGCGGCCCGAGCGCGCCATTGCCGTTAGAAATCTGCCCGTCTCCGCACGTCCGAACCAATCGGGCCCGAATTCGGCCTCAAGAAAAGCTCCCAGCACGCTTGAACCCGCCCATCCCATGACATAGTCGAACGCGTAAAAGTCGGCCTCCATGTCCATCAGGTAGGCTTCCGGTTGGTAAACGAATCCGGTGGCTCGTTCCAGATAGTGAAGATAGGGGCTTTGGTCCTTTAGCCGGCCCTTTTCGAAAAACTCCTTCTGGGCTAGAAATTTTCCAATATGACGACGAATCAAACATAGCCGTTTGTTCGCGTACAGTCGTGCCTGTTCCTCGGCGGACGCGATGGGCATCCCGGCAACGGACGTCAACCAACGAGGGTTACCGAGCAAATCGGCAAACAAGAAAGCGAAGGATTCATCCAAAGCCGGCGAACGATATAGGCGCCGGTACTCCATAGGAAGCTCAGGGTCCATTTGGGATAGGAAAAAGGCATGACCGGCCTCGTGCAGGATCGTCTCAGCGTCGATGAATCCGCCGACCGGATTCATCACCACATGAACATCTCCGGGTATGTCCACCCCGATGCAGACGCCGTCGGGGATTTTTGAGGGTTGTGAGCCGATATCGAAGACAATGCCCGGCGTGGTCGCCAAGTCAACACCAAGGCCTCCGAACGTAGCGTAAATCAAATCGAGCAGCCTAGATTCAGGGAAGTACTCGTCGAATCCTCGAATTCGAAGCAGATACAGGGCGTGATAGTGACTGATGCGGTCGAATTCCCTTCCCAATTCCGATCTGACCCACGGGGCCATACGGCTTACATAGGCATCCTGAGTCGAGTCCAAATAGTCACTTAACCGGGGGGCGTATGCATCGAAGGAAACGCGTTTCTTCGCCTCGCAATATTTGAGATAATCGTCAAAGCCGCATTTTTCTCTTACGGAGCGCTGGGTCAAGTCCACAATGCCTATGAGTATGGGATTAAGAATCGCCTTAAAATAGATGCGGCATTCGTCACGCATGGTTTCGCGCTTGTCGTAATCGGACTGCGCCTGAAGCCAAGGGATCACGGAGAGAGTGGGGACCTCTTCGCCGGCCACCAACATCCTGCCGCCTTCCATATAAAAATCGAGCATGTCCTCGAGAGGCGCCGTTTCCTTTTCTATGAGCAGGTCGGCGCACGCGAACATTAATCGCTCGATCCTCTCGGACATTTCGGGGTCATCAATCGCGGCGGAGAGGTCACGCAGTCATCGAACGGTTTCGGGATGCGTAACAATATCATAGGCGCTCAGGACGTCCGATTCCGTAACGGCCGTCGGCAATCCTTGACGCCTGCTCAAAGACAGGCCCGCCAACGAACGATGGGCATGGTCGACTTCAGCCCTAATCGCTGCAATATCGTCTAAATTCACCGTTCCCTCTTTGCTCCCGCTATCGACGTGCATCCCTGTTCAGGCTGCGCCCCGTCCGGAGCGGCCTGGTCGATTCGGTTCCTTATGGTCCCCACGCTTGACGACCAATACGTTTCAAGGCCGTCCCGGCATTTTCGCGTCTCCTCCGTGCGGGCCGCAGCGGCTCCGGGGAGTCCGCCCCACGACAAGACCTGAGATGGACCAACCGGTGACCTTTGGCGCCGCGGACGCGCGTACTGAGTTCCCCCTCCACGCCTAGAGCGTCGGTCCGTATCCAAAGCTAATAGTAAGCCGGGGCCGGACCGGTCGCGCTCGACACGATCGGAACACGCACCCGACATAACGGCCGGGATACATCTTCGGACCACCGGACCGGGCAACAGCGTCCCATCGTCCCCATGCCCGATCAGGGCCTCTCTACACAGTTGTTGACGAGTTCGTTACTTCCGTTAGAGGTTTATCCGTGCAGCTTAACAGCCATCCAGTCGAAAGAATCGCGTGGTGCAGAGAAAAAGCCGAATCCTCGGACGGTACGCCTTGAATCAACCCCATCTGGAGCGATAATTCGTGGAGCCGGCACGGTTCCCGTGATTCTTTCTGTTGGATCGGTTGCCGTTGTTGTTGTTGTTGGTTTGCCCTTGATTGCCGTTCCTGGACTTCATGAGACAGTCCCACGAACAGTATCCGTAGGCGGAATACGTCATGGCCTGCACGGGATTGTAGTCTCTACCGCAGCTCTTGCACTTTCCCAAAATACTTCCTCCTTGACCGCGGTGTCCGCGGTTTTGTTATTGTGTCGAAACCCTGATTTGTCGTTGCAGGATAACGAAGGCAAATTGCTTTTTGGATTGAAAGCTAGATGAGGGTCTATAATCTTCCGACGTTAGTTTGTCAAATCCTTTGTGAGGTTCGACCCATTACAGGACGCAGCCCCGGACGCGAAGTGCGTCTCCATGGGGCCGATCAGAGCCGCCGGCTCAACCCGAACACGGTTCGTACGGCCTCGACAGTGTGTGCAGCGCTTGCCGAAGAACAAGGCACCGCGGCGTTTCCGCTTTCCGCCATACGTGTCAACCTTCCGCATGAGCCGTCCGGTCCGATTGTTTGGTTTTCCAAGGTCTCCGACGACTTCGGCCTGATCTTGGCGGTTCCCATGAACCGCCGAATCGAGCTCGTGATCTCCTAAGAAGAGAACCACCCTACGATTCTACGACATCCGGAGCAGGAAAAAGATTCGTTCGTCGTCCGTTTTGCCGCGGGTTCTCTCTCGAAAGAAGCCGACTGTCTTCCCCGTGTGGTCGGTTGCTCCACACTCGGTGGCGACGGGAAATAAGACCTTGAGTCGATAGACAATGATAGGGGTTGTTCATTGCCGCCGGCAGACTTTCCGGGTAACCGGATTACCTTACCGTCACTTATTTACATAGCACGCCCGATGCGCGTTGTCAAACGGCCATTTTCCATTTCATGAATCCTGAGCTATATATCTGCGCGGCCGGCCGATCCGGGCTCTCGGCCAGGGTCGGACATCGGGCTGCTTGTATGAAGCCCGCTCCCTAACGCCCTGCCGATCGGAGGACCACTAATCGTAAAATATGTCCTACCATGGCAAATGACAATGTTTGGTTCCTTTATGCCCTCTCCGAATTTGGAGACGGACAAAGGGTGAGGACACACTAACAGGACAACAGAGATTTTTCGCCTGATACGCCCCATGCCGGCTCGTGCAGCGATCTCGGCAGGCCGGCAAGCCAGCCCCACAAGAGTGAAGGGTTACCTTGTGAACCGCCAAACCTTTTGACATACCGGGCCCGGTTTATCTATTATGGAGCGCCTTCGGATAGGATCCCGGATAGACTCAATATGATGGCTGACAATAGATTAGTGCCGATTCTGTTGGCCTGCGCGGTCATTAACGCGTGCAGCGCGGTGAAGTTCACGCGGAGCGGGATTCACAGAGATTTGGATGAGCAACTCACTATCGTCCGCCTAACGGAGGCACCGCAAAAGCATCTTGACAAAGAAATCGTTATTTCGGTGCGGTATTACCGAAAGGGCGACCTCCCTTGCCCATTAGGGCCTGATTACGTCAACTTCGTTATTGCCGATCGCGTCAGCTACATCATGCTGAACAAGGCCTGGATTCCAAAAGACAAGGCCGCAGTCCTGGACGGTTTCAAGGAAATGGATACGGTGGTAATGAAGGCAAAGGTCTTCAAGATCGACGAAGGAAAGGACCCGAATCTCCTGGCGATGGAAATAGTACCCGAATAGAGCTCACACCATTTCGGGTCGGAAGAAGTGTAGCGCGTGGCCCGGGATCGCGTTGAATCGTACATTAGGGTCAAAGATGGCACTCTACGTTATCGCCTTGATATCATAAGAGTTTATTAAGCGGAGTGCCGGTTTCACTACGGGGCCTAAGAATAAGGTCGATTCCATAAGAAGGTCATTGAAACATGTTACGATAAACCTCACACTTGATCTAACATGTCGTGGTAATGTCCATGCCGTTGCGATCCGGGTTACGACGCAATGCCCTCGACGTAAGGTAAAGAAGGTTATTCCGCACGGTTATTGCTCGGGACGCGGCAACCAAACAATTTCACAGGATACGCTTGGAAGACCCTCACGGTGTTCCGGGGAATGTGGGAAAAAGCCTTCGGCCGGCCGACCCGTCTCTTGTCTTGGGGCATATCGGCACCGGAGGAGAGCCGCAAACAAAATACCGGATCTTCGGGGACGGCGACATGGGACTACGGCCCGCAGCCGGCCCCATCTCCAATATCGGCGTACTATGGACGAAGGACCATCGGACGAACTAAAGCGCTTTCGGTGAGGGGAACGGCGTCGGTCATGCATTTTCATTCGAGCGGCGGAAACCTTCCTTGGGCTTCAAGCTGGTCGATCCAAGGGGGCTTCCTCGATGGGAAACACTATTTCAGGCATTCGCGGGAACGAACAATACGGGACGCGGTCATAATCGGGTA
>JAZDOF010000050.1:0-17227 GCA_043799015.1 Pseudomonadota bacterium
CCCTCATACCGAAGCAATAACCGTGGGAGGCTGGGAAAACTCTTCCTTCGGCGAACGCGTTTCCCCAATCGGTGAGAACGTACGTCTCGATGAACATTTTTGGGAGCACCTCGATAACGTTCCAACCGAAGACCTTTATCCGTTTCACGTTGTTCAAGAGCACGTCACGCCGGCGGGCGGAGATACCCAGGCGGTCGTAGATGAGAAGCGACCATTCCGTTATGGCCCGTCTCAAAGCCGTTCCATCGCCGAGGAAGTCGGGGATGCCCAGTTGTTCCCGCAACGCTCGCGCAAAACGGGTAATCATGATGCGCACCTTGAATATGGGCGGAGACGGCCGTGACATGCACGCGGCAACAAGGTCCAACAAACCCTGCCTGTATGTGTCGAAACGGACCCTGCTTCCGCGAGTCCGGGAGAAACTCTCACCGTCCGGGCTTTGGAGTGAGATGTCGATTTGATGGAGATCCCTTCCGGCGAGGCCTTCTATAACATTCGGCTTTAGGAGCGCCCCGTTGGTGGTCACTCCCGATCGAAGCCCCACCTGCGAAGCGTAGTCCAATATCCCAAAAAAACCGGGGTGTAGGAGGGGCTCGCCCATCACATGGAAGGTCACCTTGTCGCAAAGGTCGAGCTCGGCTATTTGTCGCAGGGCTGATCTCGCGAGGTCTTCCTTGATGAAGCCTCTCGGACGAGTCATTATCCGGTCGGGACAAAATAGACAGGAAAAGTTACAACTGTTGGTGAGCTCCAGGTGGATCCTTTGAAAGCGCACCGGCAGGTAATCGGGCAGCCTGTTATTCATATGGCTCTCATCCTCGCTTTGTGGCCCCTTCCGGTCAATTTCGGCACAATGAAATCAAAGGGTCGTAAGAACCTATCGGCGGACCCGGTTCGTGCTTGAACGGGACCGCTTGGACCGTTTCCATGTCCCTTTGTGTCTTGGTGACTTTGTGGTTTGATTTTCAGGGCTTAACGAACGGGGCCGCTGAACGGTTATTGATCAAAACCGGCACCCCTTCTCCCTAACCTTTTCTGCGAGGCGTACTTCGCGTCTTACGCGCGCTTCGCAGTTTCGTCTGTTTTCTTCTTCACTTTCAAGCACTATGGGGGGGACGGTTACCGGACGGCCGTTGTCATCCAGGGCTACGAACGTCAGATATGCGGACGCGGTGTGTCGCACTTCGGCGGTTCGAAGGTTCTCCGCCTCCACCCGAACCCCGACCTCGATGGAGCTTCTTCCCACTAGATTTATGCTCGCTTTGAGTATAAGCAGGTCACCCACAAAAACCGGATGGTGAAAGTCCAGACGATCGATCGACGCGGTAACGCAGTTTCGTCTGGCATGGCGAATGGCCACCGCGCCCGCTGCCGTGTCCACGTACTTCATGATCACCCCTCCGTGGACGTTTCCCACGGGATTGGCGTCCTCGGGGTTCATCTGGACGACCATCGTCAGGCTCGTTTCACCTACGCTTTTTCCTTCCTCACTCATTTGCCGGCCTCCGTTGCCGCAAGGGTTACCGCAAATCCGAACCGTGCCTTGATGAGGCGCGCCTCGGCCGTCGTGGGGACAATAACCCGGACATCTTTGCCGGGAAGGAGATCAAAAGACAAGTCTCCTTCGTGCCTCCACTCCTTCTCGGTCGTCCAGTCGGCCGCTTTACCGGTCCGAATCTGAAATAGATATCTTTGCCCCGCGTCCAGCTTCAAGTAGTCCTCTTCTCGTCCATAAACGACCGGTTGAGCCCCGAGCTTTGCCAGCCGCGCCCTTTTCAAAGCCAAGCCGTATGGCTCAACGGCCCATCCGGCAAGTCCTTTGCGCCATCTCCGCAGTGCGGAGAACCGATCCGGTCCGATTTCCGTAAACGACACCGTGCGATTCCCTCCTCTTATGAAATCCGAGCCGGCGCGTAGTTTCCTTTCGGTTAGGATGCGCACGAGGGTATCAAAGGCCGTGTGGCCGGCCCCCTCCCTTCCTTCGATCAACGCGCTGCAATAGTCACCTCGGCTTTGACCGGGCCAAGGTCCGCTCCCGGCGCGCGTATAATGGAACAGCCAGCGGCCGTCCGACAGGACCGCATCAAGCACTAGGGGCGATTCTCCCCGAGTCCCACCGGTCCGATCCGGTGCGATGTCCCGGGCCTGCGGAGAGTCGGCGGCGCTTTGAGCGGTCACCAGGCAATCGGCGGTTAATTTGAACTCTTCAATTATTCCGTGGTTGTCGGACCTTTCGAGGAGCGCCCCACCCGGGACGAACACCTTGACCGGGAGAGCGGCCTTCAGCGATTTCCGTGCAACGGAGGACATGATGCCGCCGGGCCTTACGAACCCTACGCGTACCTCCCAGGACAACGCGCCCACCAGGCTATCGCGTGTTTGGAGCCTTTGTTTACGTGAAGGAAGGCTGCCGGGTATAAAGGGCGAGACGAAGAAGGCGTTCCGCTCCGGAACTACGTCGCCGTAATCAAACAGGAATGCTTCGTTTTCCTTCGGGCACATCATATGAGGCAGCGGCCCCGGGCAGACCATAATCAACGGCCTCCGGCGAACGCGACATAGGCGGCAGACGATATCGTAGGACAAAGTACCGTAGCTTGACACCATCGGAAAGGTCGGGTCGATGTCGTGCTCAAAGAAAACCCGTGTAGCACATAGCCGGGGGTCATCGGGAAAGGCCCTACCTTCAAGCCGGGAATTAAGGATGGATACGGCCGGCCTTCGCGGCTGATCCAGGTCGCCCGCCGCAAACAATGCCGCGGGGAGTTCGTACAATCCGGCCGCAGGGCTGCTGAGGCTTTCCGTTGAAATAACCGTCACTCCTTTGTCCCGCCAAAGCCGGGCCTGCCGTTCGGCCGTCTCCAGCGTCCGCTTCGTGAGGGAGGGTCGCTCGGATTCATGCTGACCGATCAGGCGCGTCCCTTCCAACAATACATCAAGGAGTTCAGCGGGAGGAATGCAGCGATTAAGAGGGAATCGGTCCAGCAGGGGCTTGGTAAGGAGACCGTTGAGACGGGGCTTCGATGAGATCACGGCGGCGACCTGAAGAATGGCAGGTACGGGCTCTTTCATAGGGTGGGATAGGCTATGGTCATACTTGTTACAAAGAGCCCGCTTCGCACGTAAACCCCGCTTCACGGCAGACGGGTCCGCCGATCGGTAAGTATTGGTGAGAACCGGTTATCCGCTCCATCTATTCGTCGACCGAGCCTGAATCCCGGCGCCGCTGGGCCGTGGTCCCGCTTGGCCGGCCGCCCGTTCGTTCCCAAGGTCTCTTCACGGGGGCCGCCTCAAAGGGTCTCCAGCCAAGGACGCCGCCTTGAACTTGAGGCGGAATCCGGTGCCCACGCAGCGCTACAGGAGTAACTGTATGTCATCTTCAAGAACATAGGTGGAACCGTCCGTGTCGACGTAAAGGGGGATCTCCTTGGAAATACCGTAATCGCCCTCCGTGACCACGACAACGCGACCAGCGGCCCTTCTTAAAGACAGAAGTTCTTCGCCGGTGATCTTCCAGGGTTTTTCATCTTGGTCTAAAACGTACTTTCCATTCCAGTGCGTATTATAGGATGTGCCGGTCTTTCTGAATAGGTCTCTGACCGTCTGCCAACCCTCGGATTCAACGATGGGGAGCAAGTCGTCCTGTGATGCGATGGGTATGACAAGTAGCAACTTTCTGAAAGGTTGGCTCATAAGGCCTCCTAAATTATTGTAGCCACATCAGTAGCTTTCCGGGGGCAGCCCTCGCCTCCCGGATGTAATTCTACATACAAACGCCGTACGCGTCACGGCACACTCAATGAGACGGCCTGATTCCTCTTGCCGAGTGCGGGGAGTTCACGTCCGTCGTAGCGCAGACGTATCCCTCCCGCATTTCCGGTTTGCACGACAAACCCACGCTTGGCGGTAAATATCTGGACGTCTCCGGGGGCCATGGTCAGCTCCTCCGCCGGCCCCATATCCGGTTCCACTCTCAGCCAAGTGTTGGCGGTGGCCCTTATCTCCAGGACCTTCTTGCCCGCTTGGTCTTCAAACGCCGTTTGAGCGGTCCGGGGGGCGGTGGTACGCTCGCTCCCCACGACCTCGTCACCGGCCGATTCATCCGTGGCTGTGGAGGATCCGGTACCCTGAGTCTTCGCATCACCCTGAAGGACCTTGGACACGCCTGTTAACAATAGTATCATCAGCGCCAAAACGCCAACGGCCGTAAGGACCACGTTAAAGACTAGGCTGGCCGGCGATGCGGTTCTTGATGCCCTCGAGTGAAAAACCGGGTGCTCCTCTTGATCGTAATCGGGTACTTCGCCTTCCGACGTGAATTTTTCGAATCGTTTCAGGGCTTCCTCGGGGTCTTCATCCAGTTGTCGAACGTAGGATTTTATGAAGCCCTTAACAAAAACTCGCGGTGGGAGGAGATCGTAGCGGTCCACCTCAAGCAGTTCCAGATTGGACAAGGCTATTCTCGTGCTCCCGGCGATCTGCTCCAGGGACACTCCCTTTTCTTCGCGTAGGGCCTTGAGGTATGCTCCGAACGATTCCATCACCGTCACGATCCAGCCGGCCAAGCAGGACGGCCGGGGATTAAATCCCGACGGCGGACCAGCGGGCCATACTCAATAAAGCGCATTGTACAATGAACTCCGTTACAAGACCAGGCCTTGCCGCGTGCGGCGGGCGTCTCTGCTCCCGGGCCCGCGTGATGGTCGGAGGATTCGACGGGCCGGCATCGCCGCGGGGCTATCCGGGCTGGGAGATGCCATCATTACCGCCGTCGAACAAATAATTCCGACGCTCATGGCGACATGCACGCCGCATGTCGGTATTAATCTCCGTGCTGGTACGCGGGGTCAAGATCTCGATTAGCACCTGGCGCACGGTTCTTCAAGAGATAATTGGTGCCGGCCTCAACATGCCTTTTCAAGAGACGACCACCGGATACGGAGCCTACCTGGACGGGCTCCGGGCACTTGGCGGCATCACCGCCGGCATCGCCGCGTCTCGACTGGCGGCACCGTCGGTTCTGCTTTGGGGAGCCGTGGGATTAGTCCTGATGCTGGTTCTGGTCGGACTTGCCGTTAGAGGCGCCGCCGAGAAAAGCCGGTGGTGTTTAATCCTGCCCCTGTTTTTCTTCCTCGGTACCTGCCTTTCTTTACGGGCGATTTCGGTCGCCGTCGAGTTCCGACCTCCCGCCGCTAAAACGGTTGTTCATGCCGAGGTGGTAAGCACAATTTCGTCATCACCGGAGAGAAGGGTGCTGCTGCTTCGGTCGGGCTTCGCGCCCCGCGAACGAATCGTGCTCCCCGGGTTCGGCAGACTTACTTTGGACGGCGGTGCGGCATCACCGTGCGCTGGTGACCGTATCGCCTTTTCCACCGTGTTGAGAAAACCGGCGAACAAAGGCAATCCCGGGGAGTTCGACTGGGAGCTCTATTGCAGGGTAAACGGTATCCATTGGACCGCTTCGGTCCGAAAAGGCGATGGCGTGATCCGGATATCCAAGGGATCCGGCTGGTTGCCGCGCGCTGTGATCTTCCGGGTCAGGGAAGCCATAGGGGATTTCCTTGGCCGGTACTCCCACGGCGACGTCCGGGGAATCATCAAAGGCGTCACACTTGGTGACTACGGAGAAATTACCCAGTCGACACAGGATGTGTTCGTAAGGACGGGCCTGTCCCACATGCTTTCCGCGTCCGGATTGCACGTTGCGATGGTTGCGGCTTTCGCGGGCGGAGCATCGTGGGTCTTGCGACTTGGATTTCCTTCATTACTCCTCCGATGGCCCGCGGTAAAACTCGCCTCGGCCTCGGCAATCCCGGCCGTCGTGTTCTATTGCCTACTGGTGGGAGCCCGTGCGCCCGCCGTCAGGTCCACCATCATGGGCCTTGTAATAGCCGTCGCCATCCTTATGGATCGGAGGTGGGCATCACTCAACTCCCTCCTGGTAGCCGCCCTTCTCATTCTGATCCCGTATCCGCTTTCCCTCTTCGATATGAGCTTCCAGCTCTCCTTTGTCGCCACTTTCGGTATTCTGTTTTCCGCCGGCCCGTTCTTGGAGGCGGTGGGGACCGGGGCCGGCCCAAAGAACGAAGGGCTTGGCGTTCCAAGAAAGACACGCACCGAACGCACCCTGGCCCACAGGTTGTTCAATATCAAAATCCCAGCGGCCGCGATAGTGGCCCCCTTGTCGGCCCAAATAGCCGTATTCCCACTTATCGCCGGGTACTTTCATCAATTTCAATCATACGGGTTGATTGCAAACGTCCTTACCGTACCCATCATGGCCTTGGCCTTACCGGTCGCTTTGATTTCCACTTTGGCGGCCGGCTTGGATCCGGAAATCGGAGCTTGGATCCTGACCCCCGCAGCGTGGCTGATTGAGCTGATCCTTCGGATCGCCTCCAACATCTCCCGTTGGCCGGGCTGCAATCCCGCCCTCCCCTCCGTTGATGCACCTTGGTTGGTCGCGTGCTCTTTGGCTTGTTTAATGGGATTAACGGCTATTAGAAGGCCATCGTGGTCCCGGGCCGCAATAGGCGCCGCCGGGTCCGCTCTCTTTGCCGTTTCGCTGATCATGATGGCCCGAATGGACATCACGGCCGACCGGCTTAGAATCGTTTTCCTCAATGTCGGTAAGGGCGACGCGTGCCTCGTTCAGCCTCCGGGGTTCAAAGGAACGCTCGTGGATTGCGGGCCCCGTAACCCATATTTCGACTCCGGACGGGTAATCGTGTCTCCGTTTCTAATGTGGAAGGGCCTATCGGCCCTGGACGGCATCATCATCAGTCATCCCCAAATGGACCACATGGGAGGCCTGACTTCCGTTGCAATGGCGGCTCATCCCGACTTCATCGGATGGAACGACGCCGGTCATGATCCTCCCTCCTTCACAGCCCTTTTGGCTGGAACCGCAGCGTCCGGCACCGTCTTGGTTCAGGTAAACTCAAACTCAGAGCCGTTGATCCAAAACGGCGTGTTCATCCGGTTCCTCAACCTTCCGGGAAAGTCCCTTCCCGCGACGCTCCGGAGCCGAGTCAACAATTCCTCCGTGGTGATGCGCCTTGACTACGGCGGGTTCTCTTGTCTTTTCCCCGGAGACATCGAGGCAGAGGGCGAAAAGGCCCTTTTCGAATCCGGGGCCGACCTTCGGGCGGACGTTCTTAAGGTGCCGCACCACGGGTGCAAGAGTTCAAGCTCCATGCGTTTTCTGCAGGCCGTCCGACCTAGGGCCGCGATCGTCTCCTGCGACGAGAACTACGGCGGAGCATGCCCGAGCCCCGAAGTCATGGAGAGGCTGAGGCTTCTCGGAGCCCGTATCTTTTGGACCGGAAGAGACGGCGCGGTGGAATTGTGGACGGACGGTCGCACGTGCAATCTCAAGGGCCGCTTAAACCCGAACGATATGGATATTGATCTTCGCGCGGAAGGCCGATAGCGGGGATACGCATGCGAGAATACGCTCGGCGACCTCATGAAGACCTCCGGTTCGTACCGGAATGAGAGCCGAAGACGCGAACGTTCCAAGATATCCGGAGCCCTTGAAGAATTGTCGACCGGCCGTGTCGGAGACTGGGCCCTGCTCCATGAACCGGCCCCGGGTGTCTTCACCTCTTGGTGTAACCATCCACTCTTGTGGGGCTTGCCGGGCTGCCGAGATCGGACCAAGAAAATTCGCAGGCTGGAAAGCCTGCGCCACGTTGAGACTGGAATTTCCCCCCTCGTAAGTGAATGGTTACCTCTTGGTGACTTTGTGGTTTGATTTTCCAGCGGGCTCTATGTAGAATGACCTGGTCGGAGATTCCAACCACCTTGCGAGAGTGGCGGAATTTGGCAGACGCACCGGACTTAGGATCCGGCGGGGCAACCCATGGGGGTTCGAGTCCCCCCTCTCGCACCACGCCTTCCCGCGGCCCGACCGCCTTTATTGCTCGACGCGAGCGAGGAACAGGGCCGTACGCAGGTAAATTTGAAATCATTAGTCGGTCTCTCGTTTCTTCTGTTGGCCGGGTTTGTCATGCAGACGCCGGGGCACACGCAACAGTACGCGTACCCGTATTACTATCCGCAACAACAGTACTACGGAGCGCCTCCCGCGCGGCAACCCGTTCCCCCTTCCTACTATAATTATTATTACCGCTATGGACGGGCCCCGTATTACACCCATCGGCAGTATGCGCCTCGGTACTATCGTCAATGGGATGAGCAAAACCGAATGTTGGAGTATGAACGTTTGATGAGGAGCCCGCTCAACCCGGAAAGCGACCTGGAATACATGATGCGTACCTTCTAACGGCTCGCCCCGCACAAATCGGTCGACACTCCCGGTATCGCCCGGTTCAATGAGCGTGGAACAACGTAACGGTAATTGTGAAGCGCTGTAACAGTGAGAGAACAGTCCCAAAGTTAGGGCGTCCCTGAGCTGATAGTAAACATGAAAAGGAGAAGCGCTATGAGGCGATTATGTAGCTTGTTCGGGCTATTGTTGGTGTTGGGCATCTGTTGTCTCCCGGTTTCTTCGTTCGGCGGCGACGATGAATTGGTGAACTCCATCGCCGCAGCGTGGACCGAGGTCAAACCAATTCCCCTCCCAAGCGGACAGATTGCGGACCTAACCATGGACCGGGCTTACTTGCTCCAGAAGCTACTCGCCAAGAAAGTCTTGGCCGGCGGTGCCCCGGCGGGCTTCAAGGCGGCGCTGACGACCAAGGCGGCTCAGGAGAAATTCGGAGCGTCCTCCGCTTTGCTGGGCCCCCTTTTCAAGGCCGGGCGCCTTGAGCCGGACGCGGTGATCGAGGTTAAGCAGTATGTAAGACCGTTCATCGAAACGGAAGTCGGTTATGTAATTTCTGAGGGAATCTCCAAACCGGTGCAGGGCGTTGAGGAGCTTAAGAAACTGGTGAAGGAGGTTTTTCCCGCCATTGAGCTCCCGGATTTACGTTTTCAAGAAATGAAAGGTCTCAAGGCCGGTGACATAGTGGTGGATGCCGCCGGATCGGCAAAATACATCGAAGGCAAACGGATACCGGCCGCCGGGTTTGACCCCAACGCCGTCCGCGTTACCCTGACCATGGACGGCAAGACCATCCATGAAGGCCGAGGGAATGAAGCCCTGGGAGACCAATGGAACGCCCTACTGTGGTTGGTCAACGAGGTTACGAAGCTCGGGTGGAAAATAGAGCCCGGCCAGGTGTTCATCACCGGGGCGCTCGGCGGCATGGCCCCTGGAAAGCCCGGCAAATATGAAGCCGATTTCGGAAGCCTGGGCAAGCTCTCTTTTGCCGTGAAGTAGGGCCGGACAGCGCCGGCCGCAACCTCCATGCCGACGACCTATACGATATTCTGGTGTTTTTTTGCGTTTCTTTTCGGCGCGGTCCTGGGCAGCTTCGTCAATGTCCTGATCTACCGACTGCCGAGGGATGAATCCATCGTATGGCCCGGGTCCAGGTGTCCGGCATGCGCGCACCCCATCCGGTCCCGGGACAACATCCCCATCCTCGGGTACTTACTATTGGGAGGCAAGTGCCGGGACTGCGGTTCGAGCATATCGCCGCGCTACCCGGTTATGGAGCTGATAACGGCCTGCTTGTCCGCGGCCTTGTTCCTGAGGTTCGGCCTTACCCCTGGATGGGCCGTATTCTTGGTTTTTACGGGAATGCTGCTTGCGGCATGCTGCATTGACCTCGACCTTATGATCATACCTGACGCCATCTCTCTTAACGGAATCCCGATCGGAATCGTAGCGGCGCTCGCCGGCTTTATTCCGGGGCTGGACTGGACTCACTCCCTACTGGGGACATTCTTGGGCGGGCTTGTACTCTACATACCCGCCGTAGTTTACGAAAAACTGCGAGGGATTGAAGGGTTGGGCGGAGGCGACATCAAGCTTCTTGCCATGATAGGGGCCTTTCTGGGACCGGCGGGCGTGGTTTTCGTCATGGGTGTTTCGTCGTTGGTGGGTTCGGTGGTAGGACTAGCGGATGTGTTTTTGAAACGGGCCGATTCCACTACCCCTGTCCCGTTCGGCCCTTTCCTGAGCGGAGCGGCTGTTCTCTATTTGTTCGTGGGGCCTGAGCTTGTGGAATACTTCTTTGGATTCAGCCCTTATCACCTAGTAAAATCGGTGAATCTTTTCCTTCCATAGCTTCTCATACCTCTTTGCAGAGCATCGCCGGCAATGCAGGAATACGAGACAAGAACGAAAAAACCGGAACACGTGGTCTGTTCCGGTTCACAAGTTGCTTGGTGGAGCGGGAAACGGGATTTGAACCCGCGACTTCAACCTTGGCAAGGTTGCACTCTACCGCTGAGTTATTCCCGCGCTGAAGATGATATTACACCAAGGAGCCTCTCATGATCAAGAAAAATCGTAAGGGTTGACTTCCGAGCTGCTTGAACGTTTGAATGGCCGCATCCTGGGGTTGGATCTCCCATGCCGGTGGGTCAATTTCCGAATATCACTTATGTGTTTTGGAGCGGAACCCCATGAAGGCCCCGGAGGGTGCCGACTCAAGCGTGCGGGCAATTCCGTGGACTTAGGATCCGATGTGAATTGCTACGGCGGGCCGGAGTTACCGACGTCGTCTCGAACCCAACGGGTACATAAGATACGATCGAGTGCATCGGCGGGGTCGTAACCATTCACTCTTGTGGGGCAGGCTTTCCAGCCTGCCGAGATCGCACTAAGAAAATTCGCAGGCTGGAAAGCCTGCGCCACGTTGAGATTGGAATTTCCCGCCCGTAAGTGAATGGTTACGCGGGGTCAAAGAATCATGTTGACAGCCGTTTAATATAAGTTATATTCGTGCCAGGCGTCATGCCAAGCGCTAGTCAGCATACCGCCCGAAGCCTTCGGCGCTGGGGAACCGCTCGCGACTCTTGACCACGCCGAAAAAGGAACCGGGGAACCGGAGCACGGCCATGAAGAAGCTAGACCCTGAAAGCCTCAAGATCCGGCCCATGACGGAACAGGATCTCGATTCCATCGTTGCAATAGACAACATGTACTTCGAAACCGACCGGCCTGATTACTACCGGGAAAAGCTTGCCGCGGCCACGCGTGGCGCGGGGATCAATACATCCTTCGTAGCCGAAATCAGCGGAGAAGTGGTCGGTTTCATCATCGGGGCGCTCTATACCGGAGAATTCGGAATCCCCGAGATGACGGCCAACCTGGACACCATCGGTGTCCATCCGCGGGCGGCGGGCCAGGGTTGTGCAGGCAAACTCTTGGCTCAGTTTATAGCCCACATGCGGATTCTTGGAGTCACCACCATTCACACCTTAGTTGACTGGAACGACAAAAAACTGCTTCTATTCTTCCAACGTTCGGGATTTTCGCCTTCCAAACGTCTCAGTCTGCAACTGGACCTTGACTGATGGGAGTACACGCTCCTCGTTACTTTCAAATACCCGCACCGTAAAGTTGAGAGCGGTCGACCGAGTGCAGGAAGGGTACGAGAATCCGAATGAATATCGGAAGGACTGCCGGCGGCCCCCACAGGCTTTACGGGAGCGGCCGATACCCCGGCCCGAGCATCCATGAGGAGGTTTGAAAGATGATTACTGCCGGGATCGACTGTGGTGCCAAGAGCACCGCAACCGTTATCCTCAAGGACGGCAACATAGTAGGAAGGGGAATCGTGCTTACCGGCTTCGAACAGGGGGACGCGGTGGCCGAATCCCTGGCCCGGGCGCTTGATGCCGCCGGCATTGAACAGGACCGGTTGGATCACATAGGCGGGACCGGTTCCGGCCGAAACTCAATCACCCAGGCGGATGTAACGGTTAGCGATATCAAGGCCATGGCAGCGTGCGCACATTTCTTTTTCCCAAACGTGCGCACTATGGTGGACGTTGGAGCTGAGGAGAGCCGCGCTGTCAAGGTATCGGATTTGGGCCAGGTTGAGGATTTTGCCGTGAACGAAAAGTGCGCGGCTGGAGCCGGGGCGTTCATAGAAGCCATGGGCCGGGCTCTGGAGACGCCCCTGGAAGAATTTGGCGTTTTGGCTCTCTCTTCCGACAAGACCATTCCGATGAACGCGCAGTGCACCATATTTGCCGAGTCCGAAGTGGTCGGTCTCATTCACGCCAAGACTCCGAAGAAGGACGTCAGCAAGGCCGTTCACGACGCCATGGCCGGCCGTATCGCGTCAATGATACGAAGGATCGGAGTCAATCACGACATCGCTATGATCGGCGGGGTTGCTCACAACCCGGGATTTGTGGAGGCATTCAAGAGAGAGCTCGGAATAGAGAACATCTACATTCCGGATCAGCCGGAGTTCGGGGCCGCGGTGGGCGCTGCGGCTACGGCTGCCGGGGAAGGCCGCTAGAGGCCTCTCGTTCAAATCGGTCGCGAACGGCACTTGGGTCTCAACTCCTCTTAGTCGCTAATAAAAGGATACGGAAATGGCTGAGGAACGGAAGCAGGAATACTGGCGATGGAAGGAAAGTAACTGGCTGAATCCTTCAATCGACCCGGAAAAGGCCCAGTTGATGACCTTGGGTATCGATGTGGGCTCCGTCAGCTCCCAGGCCGTCATCATGGCCGATGGCCAAGTCTATGCTTACGGCAACATCAGAACCGGTTCGGACAGCTCCAACAGTGCCGAAAACGCCCTCAATTTCGCACTGGCGGCCACTAAGGGCATGCCCCGAGATAGGATCGACTACATCATCGGCACGGGGTACGGACGAGTCAATGTCCCCTTCGCCGATCGCACCGTTACGGAGATTGCTTGTCACGCCCGCGGCGCCAACTTCATCTACGGCCAACAGGTCCGGACCGTCTTGGACGTCGGCGGCCAGGACATCAAGGCCATTCGGTGCGACGACAAGGGCAAGGTGACCAATTTCCTCATGAACGACAAGTGTGCCGCCGGCACGGGGCGGGGGATGGAGGTTTTCGCGGACCTGCTGTCCGTGCCTATCGAGGAAGTAGGGGAGCGGTCGTTTCAAGTGGACGAGGAACCCAGGCCCGTATCGAGCGCTTGTGTCGTGTATGCCAAGTCCGAGGCCACCGCTCTTCTTCGCAAAGGCTGGAAGACCAACGAAGTCCTCGCGGCCTACCGCGCCGCGATGGCGAATCGTATATACGGGCTGCTGGAGAGAGTGGGGGTCGAGGAGGAATTCGCCATCACCGGCGGCATGGCCAAGAACCGCGGAGTCATCGATAGGCTCAAGAAGCTCACCGGAATTGAACCCATGAAGACGAAATGCGACACCCAAATCGCCGGAGCCGTTGGTGCGGCCCTGTTCGGTCTAGCTCTATGCAAGAAGGCCAGAGGCCGCTGAGTCTCCCCGACGCGGGGACGGACTTCTTCACCGCTTAGGATAACCGCATGCCTGCCAATTAGGGTTACAGCGATGGTTCAGGGGACTATTTCATAGCCGTCGACGCGGACAAGTGCGACGGCTGCGGTGATTGCGTGGAGGCATGCCCCGCGGGCGTCTTCGAGGTGGTGGACGAAGACCCCAACGATCCCTTGCGAGAGGGATCGCTCGCTATTGTCCGCCCGGACAAACGCAACAAGCTCAACGATGCGTGCAATCACTGCAAACCTCAAGAAACCAGGGCGCCTTTATCTTGCCTTTCGGCCTGTACCGCCGGCTCCCTCAGCCACTCTTGGTAAGAGTATCATGAGGCCGGTGGGTAGAAGAATCCCGGCCCTCAAGACGGGACCTCGGCTTGACAGAACAGCTTTAAGGCACTAGCTTTTTTACTCAGGGCGGGCTTTCGGCCGCCGGGGAGGCGCCATTGGTCTGAATATTGGATCGTTTGCGTCAAGGTGTCATGATAAACCTCCTAGTCGATCCGGTATATCGTTTCAATGTACATGCCGTCCTACGCCCCGGGCTATTCACATTCACCCACCCTCGGAGGGCTTTTGCTTCGGCTGGGGCTTGTTCCCGACGCCGATGCCCATATTCCCCCGGACAGCCATGGTCGTCACATAGGAGCATCCAATGGAAGAGTGCAAACTTTACGCGCTGAGTACGTGCAGCCACTGCAAATCATGCAAACGTTTTCTGGGCGACTGCGGAATCGAATACCAATTCACCGATGTGGACCTGCTCCCGGAGCAGGAACGCAAAGAAGTTATCGACGAGATAAAGCGACTCACATCTCGATGCTCCTTCCCCACAATCATCATAGGGGAGAAGGTTATCGTGGGATTCAGGGAAGACGAGCTTCGCACGGCCTTGGGAATAGCATAGACACGCGGCGGCTTAATGTGCCGGAAGCGGATTCGCCGGGTGACCCTCGGACGGGTTTACCCGGGTTTGAGGTATGACGGGCGAACGATCGGACCGGTACTCCCTGGGGCCCGTGAAGTGCCGGCTCATTGCGATTAACATGCCGATCTCTGAAAAAGGTAACTATCGGTTTCGTATTTTTTTTCGAATACGCCACCACGGATACCCAGCCCTGTTCCAATTCGAATTCCGTCACGACGAAGAAACCGATTGGTACGAAGGGAAAGTGTCACGAGGCAGGGCGATGGTCGGGTACGTGCATGGATACGCGAACCAAGGCTGGAACCCGCAAGTCAACAACATTTGGGTTGACGACAAGTATCGACGTAAGGGGATTGCTTCAGCCATGATGACCGCGGTCGGCCGATACTTCGGTCAGACCCCCTTTCCTGGCACCCCTATCGAAGACAACGAAGCCGCCCGAGCCTTCTGGCGTAAATTCATGGCACCCGATGACGCCGGGACGCCGGAAGAATAAAGGACGTCGAACGACCCCCGGGGCATAAATATAGAGATCCCACCATGGGACACACCCGACACCGTTGAGCGCGTCCCCCTTTTGCCTCTTCAGCGATATCCGAGGTCGGCGCCGGGGCCGTCTTCCGGACGGGGGAACGTTTCAGGCCCAGGTACGCGGATCAATACCAAAGCAACGCATCAGGCGTGTAATTCAAGCGCCACATGAGTCCTGCGAGCGATATCCACGCACGCTCTTTTTCTATCATTTCAGCCGTTTCGCCCGGCAAGCTCGCGGACCGCGTCTTTTTTCCCGCCTCCAGGAGTGAGGAAGGGAATCCGCGTCTCTGCCCGGATATGAGCAAAAACTCTTGAGAATCACACGAGGGTGGTGTTTGGGTACACCCAGGTTCAAAATGGCATGAGGGATGCATGTTGCGGAGCACGAGCAGCGAAGAGGTCGGTTCGCGTCCGGCCGGGCGTAACGCGTTCCCATGGCGAGTGGCGGAGATTGGTCCGTTTGTCCTAGTCCAAACTTGGAGCGTGGAGGTAAGGGTCGCGGAAAACGACAAGAATTCCGTCAACGGCATAGCGCGGCTTATCTCCGGAACGTTGATGGATTCCGACCGGACTCAGGTACCTACATCTTTGCGGGCCGTTGCGCATAGGCCTGGACGGCGAGGTGGCGTTATGAGTTCTTCAAGGAACTTTCGTAAGGATGATGATACGGAGAAATCTAGGGAGGAGGGCTCTGAAATGACGGTCAACGTGGAAGGATCGGTATCGCCGGCCGACCGATCGCCCATGGAGGACCCGGGCGGATCGGCATCCCTTCGAGGGTACTGTCGGTGCCCGCACTGCGGCCTTTTGACCCCGAGGACGCCGGGAGTCCCATGCTACGCATTCAGTTGTGCCGATTGCGGGGCCTACATGACCCCGGCGAATTGCTGACGTTTGGCACCTGAACGGGGGCACCCGACCCGGCGCCCCCGACCTTTTACAGTGGGCGGTGTGGCCGGCCTTGACCGGTCCGCGACCAATATGTTATTTCTTTTCAGTGGCTTTAGTCTAATCACGGAGATTTATGCGCATGGAGTCGTCGGTCGCCAGGTACACCTATGTGGGCACGTTTCTCACAGCGTTGTCCATGCTGATGTTCGAGATCCTTCTGACCCGCATTTTCACGGTTACCATGCTTTATCACTTTGCCTTCGTGGCCATTTCCACCGCCATGTTCGGCATGACCATCGGGTCCCTCATCGTATATCTCCTGCCGAGATATTTTACGGATGAGCTCACCACATATCATTTGGCGCTGTCGGCTCTTTGGTTTTCCATTTCCATGTTTTTCGCCCTGCTTACCTACCTTGCGGTTCCAATGGTGCCGGCAGTATCGTTTCAGGCGGCGTACACCCTTCTCTTCATCTATGTAACCGTATCAATACCTTTCGTTTTCGGTGGGATCTGTATATGCCTCATCCTAACGCGGTTTCCGGGTCACTTGGGCAAACTGTATGCCGCCGACCTCATCGGTGCGGCTACGGGCTGCATAGCGGTAATATACTTTACCCAATTGACCGATGGGCCCTCTTCAATAGTCATAGCCGCGTTTCTGGCAAGCATAGGAGCTCTTTTTTTCACGCTCCACCGGCCAAACACTCGAATCGCCAAGGCTGTTCTCATATGGAATTTGCTTCTCGGGGGGTTCATCGTCACTGATGCGGCGCTTTCTTCGCCCCAGGGAGGATTGATAAGGGTCGCATGGGTGGAGGGAAAACTTGAACCACCGGGGTTGTACGAAAGATGGAATTCCTATTCACGTCTGAAGGTGCTCGATTATTTCTCCGGCGAACCGGCCCCGGTGAGGGGATGGGGGCTGAGCCTGAAATACCCTCGTACAAAGGAGCTGCGGTCGTACTTTGTAAAGATAAACAACGATTCAGGCACCTGGTTGACCGCGTTCGACGGAGACTTGAACAAAATGGACCATCTCAAGTACGAACTGGGAAACCTGGTCCACTACATAAGGCCCAAATCCAGGATCTTGTCCATCGGAGTCGGGGGCGGTATCGACGTCTTGTCCGGTTTGGTTTTCGATCAGAAAGAGATTGTGGCGGTGGATCTCAACGGGAATCTGTTGGACCTGGTAAACCGTGTTTTCGGAAAGTTCACCGGCCGTCTCGACAAGATTCCCGGGGTGCGATTCGTTCATGATGAGGCAAGAAGTTATCTTGCTCGCGAGAAAACGCCATTCGACATCATTCAGGCCCGAGGAATCGAACGGCCCAAGGCTGCCCTCGGCGGCGCCTTCGTCCTTTCCGAAAACGGCCTGTACACCGTCGAATCATGGAAGCTCATGTTGGACCGACTTGCACCCAATGGGGTAATCACATTCACGAGGATACATTTCCCCAACCTCCCTCATGACCTTTACAGGATGACCTCTTTGGCGACCCGCGCTCTGCTTGATCGAGGTGTAAAAGCCCCTCGAGAACACATAATCGTTGCTCGACTGCTT
>JAZDOF010000051.1:0-3874 GCA_043799015.1 Pseudomonadota bacterium
ACCACGTTGCGCTCGACGACTCCCACGTGCCCACCGAGTTCTACGAAGGCATGCGAGACAAAAAGCCCGAATGGACTGCAAAGTATAAGGATGGGAAATTCATTCCCTTTTGGTTCAAGCTTGCCGACATAAGGCCCGTCGATTGGGACCGCATCGCCGATCTTGAAAGCCTTTACCCCAATGCATCGGAAACGGTCCCGTTCAATCCCATGGACCGGTTGTCTCCTCTGAAGGTCTTCGAGCGGATTCCGCGACGGTTCTTCGATCGGGTGCCGGAGAGCAAACAAGGTTGGAAACAGATCCTCACGGACGATTTCTGGGAACCGGGTCAGTTCAAATCAGCCCTGATCCGGAAGGTCTATGGCGACGCCTTGCGCTACGCTTCCCTCAAGGTGCCCGTGCTCATCCTTGGGGAACGGGGAACGGGTAAGACGCGCCTGGCCTGGTGGATCAGGCTTAACAGCGCATACAAACAGCTTGGCGACGACATGAAAAGGTGGCCGCAAGTAGCCTGCGGTCGTTTCAGGAAGTCTTCTCTCTTACAGTCCGAGTTGTTCGGCCACAAGCGAGGGGCCTTTACAGGGGCCGATTCCGACCGGGAGGGCATCATATCCCAGGTGAACGGTGACACCCTCTTTTTGGATGAGATCGGGGACATAGACAGGGATTCTCAGCGTGAGCTTATCAAGGCACTGGAAGAAAAGACCTTCTGCAAAGTGGGGTCCACCACTCCTCAATCGAGCGATTTTAGGCTGATTGCGGCCACCAACAGGCCCCCCATTGAGTTGGCTGGAAGGCTGGACCCGGACTTCCTGGACCGCATAAGCGATGTGGTCCTTACCATGCCTGCGCTTAGAGACGTGCGCGAGGACATACCGTGGCTCTGGAAACGAACCTTTGAAAAAGCCAAGACGGACCTGCAGGCACCGGCCCTGACCCGAGACGTAGAGGAGCACGAACACAATCAGCTTATCGAGTTGCTCACGAACCATCACTTGCCCGGCAATTTCCGCGACTTGCGGCGTCTCGCGGTTCACGTTATCGGCCGCTTGACGGCTCCCAAGCCCGAACTGTTCCCCCTGGAGGAAATCTTCCGGGAGGCCCTGGCATGGCATGACGCCGCAACACCCAGCCGTCCGGAGGGTGTTTCCCGTCGCGTTGCCGCCGCGTTTGCCGCGGATACCGGGCTGGTCGGTTGCGGGCCGTGGGATTTCCCGCTGGACCTGGAACAAATAGCGAAAGACTTGGACGTGGAAATCAAGCACTGGCTCGGAAGTGAGGTGCGACGTATTGCAGAGGCACGCGGCCGGCCCGAAAAGGACATCTGTCGCAAGCCGGGAAAAAGGCAACTGCAGAATTGGCGGAAGTCGTTGAAGAAGAAGGGATGATAAGGACGGGTGATCGGCCCGTTCCCGCATTGAAGGAAGCAAATGGAAAAGGCCAAGAAGACCAAAACATGATACAATTCGAATGGGGTGCAGCGAAAGCGCACGTGAACCTGAGAAAGCACGGAGTTGGATTCAAGGAGGCCGTTACGGCTTTTCAGGACCCATTGAGCATAACCGTTTACGATCCGGATCATTCCGAGGAAGAGGAACGTTTCATCACCTTCGGGGTCTCGAGTGCAGGGCGGCTCATTATGGTGGCTCATACCGACCGTGAAGATCGAATCCGGGTCATTAGCGCACGGGAGCTTACTCCTTCGGAGCGAGAACAATATGAAGAAGAAATCCAAGGACGGAAACACTGACGATCTGCGCCCGCGATATGACCTATCGACCATGCTTCCAAGCGGGGTCCAAGGCAAGTACGCCCGCCGCTCCAAGGAGTGCTCAAACGTGGTCCTTCTCGACAGCGATGTGGCCGCGGTTTTTCACACTGATGAAGATGTGAATGAAGCCCTTCGCTTGGTGATTCAGTTGAAAAAATTGCCGAGGACCGAGAGCAAGGGTGCCTCAGGCATACATGACTGAGGGCATGATCTGTGACTTCGGGACCTCCTTTTCTCTGTACGTTCGCTAGGGCACGATACATTTGCCGGATAGATTCGCAGCAGCTCCTTGGCCGTTTCCGAGAGAATCGGGGCGTCCCTGATATGCTCGCACTTGGATTGACACCACTCAAGCGTGGAGCCTAATCACTATGACACTCGTCACACCTTACATAGGGAGCGGCACCGAGATATGAGATATTTTTCCTTCGAGATCGTCGTTGAGAAGGAACCGGAAGACGAAGGGTACTTTGCCTATAGTCCAACGATTCCCGGTTGCTTCAGTAACGGTGAGAGCATTGAGCAGGCCAAGCGCAATATCAGAGAGGCTATCGCGCAACACCTTGAATCTTTGAGAGCCCACGGTCAAGCCATACCTTAGAGCGACCGCATCGTACACGTGGAGGAACTGACGATCGGGGTGCCGGAATGAGTCGTATGCCGCAGGCCGGCGCGCGTGATCTGATAAGATTTCTCAAGGCTCATGGATTTGTTGAGGATCGTCTCGGCCCGTCAATGCCCGAAAACACTACGGGATTCGTGACCGCCGAAATCGACGAATTGCGCGATGCAGCTTCATTGGACGCGTTTGACCGCGCTATTAATCTCCGCCTCTGCCGTATCTTCGGCTGTCTCAAGATCATGCCCGGCCCGGAGGTCCATCCGGAAATATCATGCTGAACGTAGCGCCATGATCTTCTAGGACATCCAAACCGGGAAGAACCGATCTACGGAACGCGCGGCCGCCGCTATTAATTCTCCCCGAATAAACCTTTCGCCGAAACGAAGAAACTCTTCGCCTCTCCAGCTCCTGAGAGAGATGCCGACCATCTGCATCCTTGGGAATCAGGGGCACATTTCGATAACTTATCATTACCGTTTCCTTTCGGCTTGGCCGGCACGCTTGTTGCTCTACATTGTCCACGGGAACGGAAGAACAATCCGGAGGAGGACTCCATGAAATACGACCATGCCCGAAAAATCGGGAACGAGGGAGACACGGCCAAACATGCTGCGCTCGCCGCCCTCATCGAGGAGAAACTCGGCTGCGGGGTCCAGGCCCCGTTCATATACGCGGAAACCCATGCAGGCAGGGCGCGGTACCTCCTGCCGGCAGAAGGAGCGTGGGAGCGAGGCATAGGTTTCTTGGCCGGTCGGCTTCGGGAAAATGCCGGTGCCCTGGAGCCTTACCGGCGTAATTGCTTCAGCCTAGCTCCGGAAGTCGGCGGCGAGTATTGGGGTTCGGCCGGCATAGCGTACCGCATGATTGCTGCGGCCGGCGTTCCGTTCCGGTTCTATCTGTGGGACACGGACCCGGCGGTGTGCGACGACCTAGCCGCGTTCTTCGGGGCACACCCCCAGGTTTCCATTCACCGAGGGGACGGGTACGAGGGAGTGGAGGGCTTGGCCGCGGCGGACCTGGTGCTCATGGACCCGTTTTCCGTTGAACTGGATTGCGACCGGATCTTGGGCACGCTCGACCACCTGTCTGCGGGGTCCATCGACTTTTTGTGCTGGACGCCTCTGGTGGGGCCGGCCGATCAGCCGACGCAAATACGCTTCACAAAGGATACCGGCGGCCGATTCGGGACGGTCCAAGTGCAGTGGCAAGAGCCTTGCAAGCACACATGGGGGTGCAGGATCACGGTTCCCAGCAGCAGAGTGGCTCTGATAGGCCGAACCATGAAGGAATTGGGCGATGTCACCGGTTGGCGGATCGGACAGGCGTAGGGCAGGCCACTGAACGGTATCTGCGGCAAGGGTTCTAATCGTGACTTGCCGCACCGGACAGAATCACCCCCCTGTAGTCCCCCTGACCCTTACCCGTATTTGGGGTCGCTGGACACCGTGGAATCGGAGAGATGTGGGACACTTAATGATATT
>JAZDOF010000096.1:0-4357 GCA_043799015.1 Pseudomonadota bacterium
CGTTTACGGTGAAAACGAAGTGGGTGGGACCAGTTGGATGTATCTGTCCGCGGTTCCGTTCAATATGATCGGGTTCCGGACCGACCTCGGGACCGTGCCCATACCCACTATGAGCAAGCCGTTTCTGTCTCTGGTGTCGCCTGTATTTATCGTGATCCCGGCCCTTTCCATGGGCCTTTACAGCTTCAAGAAACGTCGGGACAGATTGGCGGAAGAGGCCGCCGACGCTCATAAGAGCCCGAAAGACCATGGATAAGGCGGCCTGTTCGATTTGTTCCAAGTCAGTTCCATGCTTGAATCATGAAGGCTCTTGATGTAAGAGAGGGCAACAAATGAGCACAACCATCGACACAACCGAGTTCAAACCCACATGGGTTCAGGACAAGATTTTCTTGGGAATGTCGTTCAAGGACTATCTCAGGAGCTGTTACACGCCGTTCAATGCCGTTGCCGCGTTCATTCTCGTTATCGGCATACCGGTGATCATGTACCGGCTCATATACGGCCTGGGGCCATCCACCAACCTATCGGACAACAATCCGTGGGGGATCTGGATCGGCTTCGACATGTTGTGCGGGGTAGCGCTTGCGGCCGGAGGGTTCGTCATAGGTACCGCGGTTCATTTGATGGGAATGCGCGACTATTCGTTCCTGTTCAGGCCTGCGGTCCTGACGGGATTTCTCGGCTATCTTTTCGCGATCATCGCGTTGACCTTCGACCTGGGCCGATACTACCGGCTCCCCTATCCGATGGTGGTGTCCTGGGGAGTAAACTCCGTGCTGTTCCTGGTGGCCTGGCATGTGGCCCTGTACCTGACTTGCCAGTTCGTGGAATGGTGCCCCGCGATTTGGGAATGGCTGAACCTGAAGAAACTCAGACGTTATTTTATCAAGGCCACTCTTGGGGCCACCATTTTCGGGGTATGCCTCTCCATGTTGCATCAGTCCGCTCTGGGATCCATATTTCTTCTGATGCCGGAGAAACTTCACCCCCTGTGGTATTCCGAGTACATCCCTCTGTGGTTCTTTATGTCCGCGGTTATCGGTGGGATTGTCATGACGATTATTGAAAGCATGGCCTCGCACCGCATATTTTCTCACCAAATCAAGAATCACGATCCGGAGCTTCTGGACCGCGTGACCCTCGGATTGGGAAAGGCCGCTTCAGTTTCGCTTTTCGCGTACTTCTTCATGAAAGTTATCGGTCTTGCCCACGGAAATACGTGGTCGTACCTTGATACCGGATACGGCTACTGGTATCTGGTTGAGCTTCTTGGGTTCGTCTTGCTCCCGGCGTTCGCGTTCATGTACGCAGTTCAAAACAGTCTTCCGGAAGTGGTTCGCGTCTGGGCCATAGTAACGGCGTTCGGTATTGTGCTGAATCGCGTTAATCACTCCATTATCGCGTTCAACTGGCACTTGCCGTGGGCGGACAGGTATGTGCCTCATTGGATGGAGGTGGTTCTCACCATAACCATCGTGACCATCGGCGTATTGACCTTTCAATGGATCATGAACCGGATGCCCATTCTCTATGAACATCCGGATTTCGAGCCGGAAAAGCATTGACCGAGTGAACGACAAGGAGGCCACCATGCCCAAGAAGATCTTAGTAGTGGACGACGAGCCTCATATTGTTAAGTACTTAACCTCTTTTCTTCAGGATAGCGGGTATGAAACGTGTTCGGCCGGGGACGGCGTCGAGGCGTTGGAGGTCCTCAGGAAGGAAAGCCCGGACTTGATAACGCTCGATCTTCAGATGCCCAATGATACAGGGACCCGGTTCTATCGGAATCTCACCAAGGAGAAAAAGTTCAAGGACATCTCGGTGATTGTGATCAGCGGCATTCCCGGCAGGCATTTGGCGGTATCGAAGCCCGTCGCGGTCTTTGAAAAGCCCATCGACCGCGACGCCCTCTTGGCGGCCGTGAAAGGGGCCATAGGAGAGTAACGGCCGCCGACGGCGTGACGGCGGAGACGGCATTGCGCATGGCGGACGAGTAGTGCCGAATAGGAGCCGGAACACATCCCTCTTGGCGCCCTTCAGGGGCGCACAACATGTAGCCGTGGGCTTCAACCCACGGCGAACCATGGACGCAGTACATGCATGAGCAAAGCGTCTGCGTCCTATTTTAGCGCCATGCACGACATATCCGATAACGAATGCCGAAGTCTTCTCGACGTGTTGCCCTGTTACGTGACGCTCCGGGACCGCGATCTGAAGGTGCTCTGGGCGAACGCAGCAGTCGTTCGTGATTTTGGAGACCCTGTCGAAAATACGGCTTGTGAGCTTTTCGGAATCGACAGGTCCAATTGTGCGGACTGCCCGGTGGAAAAGACGTTCCAGGATGGGGAGGTCCACGGGAAAGAATTCACGTTTACGAAAAGGGACGGCAGGACGGTGGAAGTCGTCGCATATTCAACGCCGGTTCGGGATGAAGGCGGACGTATCGTGTCGGTAGCGCTGACGGCGACCGGCCTCGGCCCGGTGAAGAACGTACGAAATCAACTGATGCTCTTGGGGCAGACGGTTGCAGGCATGGCACACGGTATCAAGAACATCATGATGGGACTCGACGGCGGCATCTACGTAGTCAACAAGGGGCTTGAAGCCGGAAACCGGGATGAGGTCAAGGAAGGCTGGGAGATGGTGCTCCTGAACTTCGACAAAATCTCCCACATCGTCAAGGACATTCTTTACTGCTCCAAAGAAAGGCAGCCCAATTTCAAGAAGATATTCCCGAATGAAATAGCCCTGCAAATCTATCGGCTGTTCAAGGACGTTGCGGCAAGTTTTTCCATCGAAATCAGACTGGACCTGAATGAGGAGGTGAAAGAGGCCGTCATCGATCCGGATGGGTTGCACACTGTCCTGTCCAACCTTGTGGGAAACGCGATGGATGCGTGCAAGATCGATCTTTGGAAGGACGAGCACGTAATAGACATCAGGACGCGCCGGCGCGATGACCGGGCACTGGTAGTGGAGGTCGCGGACAACGGGGTGGGGATGGACAAGACCGTGAAGGACCACGTTTTTGAAGATTTCTTTTCCTCCAAGGGCAATCAGGGGACAGGTCTGGGGCTTCTGGTAACACAGAAAATCCTGCGAGAGCACGGGGGAAAGATCGCTTTCACATCCGGACCGAACCAAGGCACAACCTTCACGGCTGTTTTTCCCTGGAGAGAGGAGGCGGATCAAGTTTGAGACATGGCAGTTGAGCGGCCGTAGGTCCCAACCTGCCGGCGCCGATGCGTTGAATGCCGGGGGAGAAGACCTGGACGTCAAAAAGTCAACGATCTCCAGCCGGAAAGGAGGCAGTCATGTTCCTACCCAAAAGCGATGTTTTCAAAGACCTCAGACAGGAGGCGATCAATGACATTTCGGAGATCGCCCACCGAGAATCCTTCGAACCCGGAACTCGGCTTTTTTCCAAGGGGGATCCGGCAAACTACTTCTACATTCTCGTCGAAGGAAGTGTGAGACTTACCATCGGCGAAAAGAACCACAGGGAATACCAGGTGAAAAACCTTGGGGAGATCTTCGGCTGGTCCGCCGTGGTGGGTAACGACGGCTACACCGCTGCGGCCGAATGTGTTTCCGCCGTGACGCTGCTGAAAATAGGCAAGACGGACCTGGAGAAGGTATTCGACGCTCACGAACGCAGCGGACGGAAGTTCTACATGAGCCTTGCCAAGCAACTCGGGCAAAGGCTCATCGATATGCATTCATGACGCTCGGCGAGATCATTAGGGGTTAGGAAACCGCCCGTGAATTCAAGGCGCTGAAGTTGCCGCCTTGACGCCGTCGGTTGCGCACACGAGTGTTGCCGGTCAGACTTCATGGATGGTTTTACGGACCATCTCAAGCAATTGGTGCATATCGAACGGCTTTTTCACGACGGCCTTCGCCCCGACCGAGAGAAAGTCGGTGGGGGGGCCGTCGGCCGAATAGCCGCTGGCTATGAGGACTCTCACTTCCGGATCGATCTTCAGAAGTTCCTGAAGACATTGCCTGCCGTCCATAAGCGGCATGATGAGATCCAGGATTATCAGGGAGATGTTCTTTCCCCGGGCCTCATAAACTTCAACGGCTTCACGGCCGTTCGATGCCTCGATCACCGTATAACCGGCCTTCTCCAGGACTCTCTTTCCAAGGTCTCGGACAAATTGCTCGTCGTCCACAAGCAGGATGGTGCCTGTTCCAAAAACGGAAAATCCCCGGCCCGTTTCTCCGTCAACGTCCATTTCCTCTTCATCAACAGGCAGATAGATATTGAAGGTGGTTCCCGCACCGGGCTCGCTGGAACAGATGATGTGCCCTCCGTGTGATTTCACTATACCGTAAACCATGGCAAGGC
>JAZDOF010000132.1:0-21452 GCA_043799015.1 Pseudomonadota bacterium
CAAGACGAACGCTGTATCGGCGGGGTTCATTCACTAACCTCCCAAGAAAAAGAGTTGTGGTTTTCGGTCCATCTAAACGGAGCGCCGCGTGTCCGATGAGTGGGCCTGAAATATCTCCATTCGATAAGCCGAATCGCTCAGAGATCGGCATAAAGAGGGAGCAATCCCCATGCCGGGCCGGCGAGCACATGGCCGGTGCGTGTAAGGTGGCGGTATTATGGAAGATAAGTAGGGCGGAGCTTCAGAGCCAAGTTCGATGTGGGCGAAAAAAAGTTTCACATATGTCGTTTTATGGTAGGTATGTTACAGTATTGTCGGTAATTCACGTTAGCTGCACTGAAGTAACCGTTCGCGAGCCGAACGGTTACCTCACTCAACCGTCAGGCGGATATGAATTCGAAGCTCAGCCTGCCTTCGCCAAGGTCCACGGATCGGACCGTTACCTTCATGCCGGCAGCGACCTTGTCTTCAGGCACGGCGTTGGAAATCCTGGCGAAGACTTTTACTCCGTCCGCAAACTCAGCCACTCCCAGCGTGTAGGGCACGTCTTTCTCAAATCCCGCAGGTGCAAACATTGCCTTGGTGAACGAGACGAGTGAGCCTTCACCGGAAATGGGAAACCATTCCATCTTGTTGCTGAAACATGCGGAACAATCGCTCCGGGGCGGAAAAAACTTGGCGCCGCAGTCGCTACATACCGTTCCGCGAATTTCGTTATTACTCAGGAATTCGATAAATTTCTCGGTCTTGGTGGTGGCCGTGAAACTTATGATACCGAATTGCTCAAATCCCATCACTATCCTCCGTATGCCGAGAACACGCATCGCCGGTTCGATCAGACCGATCAGACATGCACTGGACGCCGCCGGCGTCGCATGCTCAGTGTCAGCCTCTCCCGAACCGTCGATGGAATTCCAGGCCCCAATTGTTACGTTCGCTCCGCTTGACCACTTCGGCGAAATCGATGGTCCTCGCTCCGTTGCAGGACGGAACGGCCCGATCGTCCTCGGTGTTATCTTCCGATGGCCGCTCGACTTCTCGTAGGGGTTTTTCCACTGGAGACGCCTCCTCGGCGCAGCGCCCGCCGCTAATCGACGGCGAAGATGCTCACGTTCCCGTAGATCCCGACACCGCCAATATTATGCACAAGGCCGATCTTCGGGTCGGTTACCTGGATGTCGCCCGCTTCCCCGCGCAATTGCAGGACGATCGTGCGGATCTGCGAGCCCCCCGTCGCGCCGATGGGATGACCCTTGGACAACAACCCGCCGTCCACGTTTACCGGGATCTTCCCTTCTTTGTACGTTTCCTTGTTGCGGATGAGTTCCTTGCCTTGTCCCGGTTCGGCAAACCCAAGGTCCTCGTACGCCATCATTTCCGCGATGGTGAAGCAATCGTGGACCTCGGCCACATTAACGTCCGTGGGCTTTATGCCGGCCATCGAATAGGCATGTTTGGCCGCGAGTTGGGCGCACCGCAGACCGCTGAAGGTGTCTCGGCCGGCCATGTTGATGGGCGCGGTGGCCATTCCCACCCCTATAAGGTTTACCGGTTTCCGACAAAGGTCCTTAGCCTTTTCCTCGGACGCCACGATTACGCATGAAGAACCGTCCGCGTTGGCGCAGCAGTCGTACATCTTGAGAGGGCTGGCAATGTACTTGGGCTCGAGGCATTTTTCGAGAGTAACTTCCTTCCGGAACACCGCCTTTTCATTTAGAATGCCGTAGGTGGACGCCTTGACTCGTATGCGGGCCAGGTCCTCTTCGTTGGTTCCGTACTTCTCGAAGTGACCACGCGCGTACATGGCGTAGTACGCAGGCATCATGGTCCCGAACGGGGCTTCCCACTGGATGTCGGCCCCTCGGCCCATTCGTTCCTGTGACTCCGCGGACGTTATCTCGGACATTTTCTGGAATCCGAGCACGAGCACAACATCGTGAAGCCCCGAAGCCACTAGGGCGTATGCCGTGCGCAGTCCGCTGGAACTCGATGAACAGACGCTTTCCACGTAAAAAGTGGGCTGTGGGTTCAGACCTAGGTATTCCGCCATAAGCCCTGCCGGGGTCCTTTGTTTGTCATACTCGGGCGCGGAACAAATCACGGAAGCATCAATTTGTCCGGGTTTGAGGCCCGCGTCCTTCATAGCTTCTCTGTATGCTTCAAACGCCAGTTCGCGGATCGATCCGGGATAAGCCCGCACGAACGCGCTCTGGCCGACACCAATGACCGCTACCTTTCGCATTAACTCCTCCTTGTGCGGATGGGTTGCTTTCATAATGATCCAAAGGCCGAATGATATTACCACAGCACTGAAACCGTATCAACGAACCGCCAAGAACGGATGCCGCACCGGTTCGCCCGCCCGTAAGAAGTCCCCACATGAACGCCGGAAATGCTGACTTACGGGGTCGAAACTGCTATCTTCCGCATTGAGAAGAAGGCGCATCACACAAAGTGCCCTCCGGCCGCATTCGGCCGTTCGTAATTACCGGGAACCAATTCCCTGAACCGCCTCAAATGATGCTTCGCCGAGCAGATGGGCAAATAGCCGGCCCCACGACAAAGGAGCTCAATAATATGTCGGATACGTCTAATAAGGACGGGCAGGTCGGGCCCCCCGACCGCGACCGTTTGTTCTTCAACTCGTCCTGGAACGATGCGCGCTATAGGCAATTGGTGGAAGAAGCGTCCCTGGGTATTCTTTCCTTCGCCAAGGACGGCCGAGTTACCGAGGCGAACACCGCGTTCTTGAGATTACTCGACACTTCACATGTGGGCGGACCGAAGGCTTTTAATGTTTTCACATTTCCGCCGTTTGTGTCCTCGGGAACCGCCGATGATTTCCGCAAGTGCCTCACATCCGCCGAGCCCATAACTTCGGAGCGATGGTACACCGCGTCCAGCGGTAAGAAGTCCTACGTTAGGCTTCATCTAACGGCCCTGAAAGATCAACACGGGAATGTGACGGGGGGTGAGGCCCTGGTGGACGACTTCACCGAACGTCACAAGATGCGGGCGCAGTTGAGGGCCAGCGAACAGCGGTTTCGCGCTCTGTTCGAATCCGCCATGGAACTCATATCAGTGTTGGACCTTAACGGCGTCGTGTTGAAGACCAACCCCGCCGTACTATTCGCTTTGGGCTATTCGGAAGAAGAAATACTGGGAAGGCCCATGGCCGAGCTGGTTTCATCCAAGTCACGGGAGGTCTTTCTATGTGCGCTTGAACCGGCTTTGGCCGACCGTGGCGGGCGTTTCGAAGTCGAGCTCGTGAGAAAGGACCGAGACATAGTTATCTGTGACTCTTCCTTCAGCGCCGTGCGTGACGATAAAGGGCGAATAACCTCACTGCTGTTGCTGCAAAGGGACGTAACGGACAAAATCGAGGCGGCGAAGAGGATTGAAGACAAGAATCGGTTTCTCAACACGGTAATCGAATCACTCAACCACCCTTTTTACGTAATGGATGCGAATACCTATGCGGTCATCCACGCCAATTCCGCAGCTCGAGAGTTTTTCTCGGGCGAGGGACGGGCGTGCTACAGCGTTACCCACGGCATGACGAGCCCTTGCGCCGGACGAGATCATCCTTGCCCGCTCGATGAAGTGAAGACCAGGAAGTCCTCGGCATCCACGGAGCACATACATTATGATAAGGAAGGCAGACCCCGAAACGTAGAGGTACATGCGCACCCGGTGTTCGACTCGGCGGGCTGCGTATCTCAGGTAATTGAATATTCTTTGGATATTACGGAACGTTTGGAAACCGAACGGGCCTTGAAGGAATCCGAAGAAAAGATGAGACTGGTTATCGAATCCGCGCCGGTTGGAATCGGGGTGGTCCAGTATGGGAGGTATCGGTTCGTGAACCGGAGGTTTGCCTCCATGTTCGGTTTCGATGACCCCGAGACGATTGTAGGCCGCATGATGAGCACATTTCATCTCGACGAAGATAGGGACGATTTGCGGCAATCCTACCTGGAAATCAGGGAGGGACGTGTCGCTGACCGATTCCACGAGATGACGGGCGTCAAGGACGATGGAGATACAATAGAGACCGCCGTTTGGATGACGGGGATACAGCACTCCGGTGAACCCGCGGTTCTCGTATTTATTACGGACGTGACCGAGAAGAAACGGCTGCGTGCGCATCTAATGCGCGTGCAAAAGATGGACGCGATCGGCACCCTTGCCGGCGGTATCGCCCATGATTTCAACAACCTTCTCCAGGCTATCCAAGGCTATGCCGAGCTTGTGCTCTGTAGGATGAAAAAACCGGACCCGGGTTACGGCGAACTCGGGATAATCCTCGATGCCGCGCGTCGGGGAGGAGAGCTGACCCGAGGGATGCTGACCTTCAGCCGGCAGTTGCCCGGCAAGACCAAGCCCTTGGACCTTAACGGCGAGATCCGGGAAGTGGTGCGACTCTTGGGCAGGATGATCCCCAAGATGATCAAGACCGAACTGCGCCTCGCACCGGACCTAAAGATAGTGAACGCGGACCCGGTGCAAATGCAGCAAGTGGTTATGAATCTGGCGTTGAATGCCAGGGACGCCATGCCCGACGGCGGGACCATGGTTATCGGGACCAAGAACGTGGTCCTGGATTCGAGTTATTGCACCAAACACCTGGGCACCGCGTCCGGAGAATATGTGCTGCTTTACGTTTCCGACACCGGAAGCGGAATGGACCGCGAAGTCGAGGAAAGGATATTCGAACCCTTTTTTACCACCAAGGGACGAGGACGAGGCAGCGGTCTGGGCCTTGCCGTCGTGTACGGAGTAGTGAAAGGCCACGGAGGAGAGGTGATATGCTATAGCGAGCCGGGTATCGGGACCAACTTCAAGATTTACCTCCCGGTGGTCCGCGAGCCCGCCGTGGATGTGGAGCCGGAAGAATTCCCCTCCCTTGCGGGCGGGAACGAGACCGTTCTCTTGATCGACGATGAGGCGGTAATAAGGGATTTCGGCGAAAGGACGCTTTCATATTTCGGATACAAGGTGCTGACCGCGTCCAACGGCATTGAAGGGCTGAACATTTACCGTGAAAAGAAAGATGAAATAGGCCTCGTCATCCTTGACCTCATCATGCCGGAAATGGGAGGCAGGGAATGCCTGAGAGAAATACTGCGCCTCAATCCCGATGCCAGGGTGCTCATTGCCAGCGGATACGCGGCCAATGGCGATATTGATCGAATGACTAAGGAAGGGGCCGGTGCCACGATCGAAAAACCGTACGAGATAAGGGAGCTACTGTCGGCAGTGCGTCGACTGCTGGACTAGCGGGGGATTCCCGGCATATCGACATAGCGACCGTCGGCGGACACCCTTTTTCCGGCAGGTGGGCACGGGGTGACCGACTGCCGTCAAAGGGGCTATACTGTGATCAAGAGCTTCAAGAACAAAGAAACGGAGAAGCTTTTCAACGGCGAGCGGTGCCGGCTTCCCTA
The DNA here is from genome assembly GCA_043799015.1 of Pseudomonadota bacterium. Lineage (GTDB taxonomy): Bacteria > Desulfobacterota > Desulfomonilia > Desulfomonilales > Desulfomonilaceae > JAZDOF01. The sequence goes on from JAZDOF010000132.1 coordinate 5,448, forward strand.
TGGAATCCATATCACGGCTCAACGGAAGCTTCGATCAATCCATGCGGCGAACGACCTTTCAGAGCTAAGGGCCTTGCCGGGTAACCGGATTGAGGCATTGAAAGGCAACCGGGAAGGTCAACACTCGATGCGGATCAATGATCAATGGCGTATATGCTTTGTGTGGACGGGCGAAGACGCCTATGACGTGGAAATCGTGGACTACCATTGAGAGGAACGAACATGAGCAAGAGAGTATTGCCGCCGGTTCATCCGGGAGATGTCCTTCTTGAAGATGTCATGAAACCATGGGAGATGACCGTGGGGGACCTGGCCGAAGCCCTGAACGTGGACCCTCGGTTGATCGCTCAAGTGATATCCGGGAAGGCGCGAGTTACGGCGAATCTTGCCTTACGACTGGCACGATACCTTAAGATGACTCCGGGCTTCTGGTTGAGACTCCAGGCTGACTATGATCTTGAAATCGCCGAAGAGAGGCGAGCCGAGGAGATCGAACGGACGGTGAAGGTCAGGGAGGATATGGGAGCGACGGCATAGCGGACGGCGATCTAACGGATTATTCGTAGTATAAGAAGGACCGTATGACTGCATTGCATGTGGAAGAGGCTGCCGGAGATCGCGAGTGAGCCGAGGGTCATCTCGGATGAAGATCGGCGATAGAGCAATCGGCCCCGGCGAGCCCGTATACGTAGTCGCTGAAATGTCCGCAAATCACTGCGGCGACTTCAACCGGGCCCGCGCGATCGTCAGGGCCGCTAAGGCTGCCGGTGCCGACGCCGTTAAACTACAGACCTACATGCCGGATACTCTTACCATAGATGCAGACGGCGAATTCTTTCAGGTTAAAGGCGGGACCCAATGGGACGGCAGAACGCTGTACAATCTCTACGGGGAGGCATATACGCCCTGGGAATGGCATCCCGAGCTGCGTGACGGCGCTTCGGACCTGGGGATGGACTTCTTTTCCACCGCGTTTGATCGCTCAGCGGTCGATTTCCTTGAGGAGTTGGACGTGGAGGTTTTCAAGATCGCATCCTTCGAACTGGTGGACTTGGACCTTATCCGTCGAGTTGCACAAACCGGCAAGGCGATGATTATGTCCACAGGTATGGCGACTCTGTCGGAAATCGATGAAGCCGTCCGTACCGCACGGGACGCCGGCGCTACGGACATTGCGCTGCTGAAGTGCGTGAGTGCGTACCCGGCCCGGGCCGAGGACATGAACCTCCGAACCATCCCTCACTTGGCCGATTCCTTCGGCTTGCCCGTCGGCATATCCGATCATAGTATGGGCATAGCGGTGCCTATTGCCGCGGTGGCTTTGGGGGCATGCATAGTGGAAAAGCACTTCACCCTTTCCCGGTCCCTGGGAGGGCCGGACGCCGCCTTTTCACTCGAGCCCCACGAATTCATGCAGATGGTGGAAGGGGTTAGGGTAACGGAGAAGGCCTTGGGTACCGTCAAATATGATCCGACTCCGAGTGAGGAAAGCAGCCGGGTCTTTCGGCGTTCGCTCTTTGTCGTCAAAGACGTCGGGGCCGGAGAAGCCTTTACGGATGAGAATATTCGTTCCATTCGACCGGGAAACGGGCTGCCGCCCAAGTACAAGGGATTGGTTATCGGCAGGAGGGCATCGAGGGACCTTGCCCGAGGTACCCCGTTGAGTTGGGAGCACGTTAGATAGCTGCACGCAAAACGATGTTCAAAGGTTGAATATCGGCGGAATAGTCCAAAGGGAGGACGTTAATATGCGAGTATCGGCAGCCTTAGTGATGTCTCTTTCGTTAATCCTGTGCAGTGCCTGTTGGGCCGGTTCACAGGCCGGGGAGATCGTAAAGAGCCCGGCCGGGGACCTGAAGGCTGATTTGGTGGGGCACGGCTCGGTAATGTTCGAGTACGGAGGAAAAGTCATCCACGTTGACCCGTTCGGGAAGATGGCGGATTACTCGAAACTCCCGAAAGCGGACTTGATTCTGATTACCCACGAGCATCCTGATCACCTTGACGCAGACGCTGTATCCAAAATCAGGACGGATAAGACCGTGGTCGTTGGTCCGGAAACGATAGGGGAGAAGGTCAAGGGCTTCACTCCCATAAAGAATGGAGACGTGAAGACGGAGGCGGGCTTCAAAATAGAGGCGGTACCGGCCTACAACATCGTCCACAAACGTGAGAACGGGCAACCTTTCCACCCGAAGGGCCGCGGCAACGGTTATGTGGTAACGTTTGGGGACATCAGGGTCTATATTGCCGGCGACACCGAGAACATACCTGAGATGAAAGACCTCAAGGACATTTCATTGGCGTTTCTCCCGGTGAACCTTCCCTACACCATGACCGGACAGATGGCCGTTGATGCCGTGAAGATGGTAAAGCCGAAGTATGTGTTCCCCTACCATTACGACATGGCCCAGTCCCAGTTGCCGGACTTCATGAAGCTCATGAAGGATGTTCAGGGTGTCCAGGTGCTTGGAAACAAGCCGTAATCCGAGTGTGCCGTTTCCTGTAGCGGTTGCCGAGAGAATGACCGTTTGTGCCTACTGACACGTCGGTACTTCTCAACAAAATCTCCCCTGCCCCCCTTTACAAAAGGGGGGTAACCATTTGTATACACGCGGTATTTTGCCCCCTAAACAGGATCTCCGCCGGTCTTAATCTTCTTCCGGAGGATTGAGGGGTCGGATGATGTCCAATAAGCCGGTAAAGCTGCCTTGAATGAGTCGCCCGATCCTGAACCCCGCCGCGATCTCCCACCGGTCATCCACTTCCTCGACCCAGCGGCAGTGTCCCACAAAGACGATGGGCTCCACGCGAAAGTAGTCGTCCGCCGGTATTACGAGGGTCTTTATCTCGTGTATCTTTGTTCTGAGTCCCCGTGTGCCTATGCCGTCCTCGGAGATGTCATACAAGTACCCCGTATTCTCCGGCTCGTCCCTGTCGGATACGGGTAGGAGGAATCTTAGTTGTTTTCTCGCACCTTCCCGCAATTCCGAGAGCATGTCCACCAGATTCATGTGCCCTGTGCATCTTCTGATGAGCTCTCTAAAACTCATGACGTTCGCGTTCACCAGGTTCCTCAGCAAGGTGCCGAGCCCTCTGGGGGTCAGCTTATACTTCTCCATCAATTCATCGTCGGGCATTCCCGCCAATAGATCGTCGAGAAAATCCTCCTCCCTGCCTTCCGCTTTGCGCCACATGACGTCCTCCTTGGTGCGCGGGATAAGTAATCGTTCAGCACTACGGACGAAGAATGAACCACGTAATCGTTCACCACGAAGACACGAAGGCACAAAGAAATCAAAGGTCCATAATCTTCAGAAACCTTCCGGCCGATCCGGCTGCCGGATTCGAGGTCGGACGCCGATTGAGGGGCAACAGGCGTTCATGTATTATTTCAACTCCTTCTTCGTATCTTGGTGACTTTGTGGTTTGATTTTCCCGGTTCAACGAGCCGTCGCGGGGAACGCTTATCTTTTGTCGAAGGCCCCGGAAATGAGCTCGCCCCACCCGTCGTCACCGGGTTTGGGGGGCATGGGGATATGAGGAACCTGCTTGATTTCCGTTCGGCCTGTGAGGCCGAATAGAGCGCTGAGCTCCGTGGTGACGGGGGTGTCGCGGAAATCTATTATTCTTAGAAGCTTGCCCAGGTTCAGGTCCCAGAAGTCACTCTTGAGACTGACAACCTCCGGGAATTTGAAATGACTTCCTTTCTTGACGTCCCAGGTGTATTCGGCAAAGGGCCAGAAGCGATACCTGGCATAGACCAAGGCACCCTTCCTGTAGCACTTTTGTATGGTATTGATAAGGAGATATTACTTCTCCGTGAACACTTCGTCTCCGCTCACATGGACGAATCCGGGGGCCGCCTCCGTACCTTTACGCTCGTCTCTCTTGTATGAATAGAAATAGAAGATGTCGATATCGGTGATACCTCCGCCGGACCCGTACTTGAAGAGCCCGCGGAATTTGTAACTCTTGTACCCTGTTGCGTAGTGATGATAGTAGTCAAGAAACGGCCAAAGTATGGAAGTACTTGTGGAATAGGCGTTCTCCTTGTTTATGTACAAAGGGAATGGGCTTGACGTGTGCTTTTCCCACTGTTCGGTCCCGGGGTGCTTGAGGGTGTGCTGGAAGAAGGGCCACAAAACGTACCAGTTGAAATACTCGTTGCGAATCGCGTCCCTGCCAGCCAGAGGCCACACCTTGATGGAGTGTCTACCGGGGTCGTTTGCATAGGTAATGAACGGCCACATGATCCGGGTGGTCTTGATGTTGTCTTCGACGCTTTCATAATATAAAGGGAATAGTACGAAGAAGTTGCGGTCCACGCCGAATTTTCGGTACGAATGCCCATAGAAAGGAAAAAAGCCCCAGTAGTCCTGCCCCATGTCCGAACGGCCGTGGTACATGGTCAAGCACCTTGAAAAACCGTCGTAAGGCGCTACCTTGGACCAACGGTTCTCAAAAAACGGGAAAAATTTCAGCCGACTCTGAAACGTCGATTCTTCCTGTAAACCCAGCGGAAAAAAGAAATCCACTCGATCGTACAGGCCGGGGATCGTAGTGCGGTAGTAGAATGGCGCGACCCCGCGTCCTTCCGCGAGGGTCCAAACATTGTCCGGGGCACGAGGATCCACGCGCCTGATATACAGGTCCGGGTCTATGGCAAACAGGTTGCTGCCTTTGCCGTGCCCTATAAGATCGCCTATCCAAGAAAGAGACGGCTCCGGTTGGAACAGGAGAAGGAACGCGATCAAAGCGACGATAATGCAAAATGGCCGACGGGAAGACTTTGGGGCGGTTCGGGCTACGGCAAAGCCCGCCGGTGGTTCAAGGGCCTGAGAATCGAGCGGTGGGCACAACCGATGCTGTGGGTATTGCCGTGTCTTCATACGAAGCAACTTCCGCCGTAACCATGCTTGCCTGAAAGATCCGAAAACCAAGCCGCAAAGTCGCCGCGACACAAAGAAATCAAAGGACGATTCGCTGACGGGTTCCGGATCGCTTTCCTTCGTGGCTTTGTGTCTTCGTGGTTTATCATTTGTCCCGGTGACGAGCGGTCACCTTACTTGAATACCGAGCCCACGATAATGGCCAGGGTGCTTACCGGCGTGGCCTCGGAAACGTCCTCCGCCGTCTTGTTCATGTTCCGGACCGCGCGACGGGCTTCATAGTACATTTCAGGATCGTTGATCAGACGGCTCACGGTGCCTCCGCCGGATCGGACTTGGTTGGTGATTCCTTGAAGGTTTTGTGCTATCGAATCCACCTTCTGATACAGGGATTCGTCCGCCACGAGCTTACCGAGGGTGCCCCGCCCGTTCTGAACGTCATTGGTCAGCGAACGCAGGTCGGAAGCCAGCTTGGTAAATTCGCCCGCGGTCTTGTCAAGGTTCATGGAGACGTTCTCGATACCGTCCATGGATCTATCAACTTTGCCCTTGTTGCGGGTAATAATCTCGTTCGCTCCTCTGGTGGCTTTGTCCACATTGTCCAAGGTGCGATCAATTTTGTCTTTGTTCTTGGAACGCACCTGGTCGAGGACCGCTACGACGCTGTCCACTTTCTTGATGGAAGAATCCATCTTGTCCTTGTTCCCTGAAACCAAATCCCCGACATCTTTGAATATCTTGTTGGCGTTGGTAATGATGCCGTCCACCTTTTTGGCGCCTTGCTGGTCCACGATTTGGATTCGGGCCTCACGTGTCAGGATCTGGAGGTCCTGTGCCGCAAGTCCCATCGTTTCAAGGAGTTTTTCGGTGTCCGCCGGCTCATAGACCTGCTTGATCTCTTCGCCGCTGCGAAGCTTCGAGGCATTGGGCTTGCCGGTCTGAATGATGATGTACTTGTCTCCGAGGAGGCCTTTGGTTCTCACCAGCACCCTGGAGTCCTCAGAAATGCTGTCCTTGTAGTCGCTCCTTATCTCGAGTACGACCAAAGCGTTTCCACGCGCCTGGTCAAACGTGATGCTTTTGACCTTGCCCACCTTAATGCCCGCGATCTGGACCTGAGAGCCTTCGACCAAGCCTTCTACGGACTTGAAATAGGCCTTGAGCACAAAGCCTTTCTCCCAATCGACCTGGAGCACCTTGAACCAGACGTAGGCAAAAATGGCCAGACAAGCCAAGAAAAAGATGCCGACCTTTGCCTCGAGGCTGAACCTGCTCATAGGGTGAATTCGCTTCCTCTCAATACAACCGAATTGGACCTACAACCGATCCGGTGATGAACTGCCGGACGATCGGGTTGGTGCTGCGTCGCATCTGTTCAGGTGAGCCCTGTTCGAGAATCTTCCCTTCCCAGAGCATCATGATTACCTCTGAAGTCTCAAATGCGCCTCTGATGTCGTGACTCACGACCACGTAAGTTACCGCCGTTTCCCTGTGCGTCGTCTTTATCAGCTCGTAAATCGACGAACTGGTAACCGGGTCAAGCCCTGATGTGGGCTCATCGAAAAATACCAGACAAGGCTCCAGGGCCAGGGCCCTTGCAAGTCCGGCACGCTTTCGCATCCCACCTGAAATCTGCGAAGGGAATTTTTCGGCATGCGCTTCCATCCCGACCCGGGTCAGCCGTGTCCTCACTATGTCCCGGATCTCTTTGTCCGAAAGGTTCGTATGCTCCCGTAAGGGAAACGCCACGTTCTCGGCAACCGTCAACGAATCGAACAAGGCGCCGTCCTGAAAGAGGATCCCGAGTCTCCGTATTACCCTGCGAGTCTCTAATGACCCGCCGCATGCCACATCCGGAAACTCGTAGGTTATCTCGCCGGAATCCGGCTTTTCCAGACCGCTCAAATGCTTGAGTAGAACCGATTTGCCGCCTCCGGACCTTCCGATAATGGTCGTTACCGAGTTGCGCCCTATATCGAACGTAACGCCGTCCAGTACCAGCTGTTCGCCGTATCGTTTCCTGAGGTCTTTCACCTTGATTATGGGTACGTTCATTGATGCGATCCGGGGCTACAACCGCAGCATTATGGCCGTCATCGCGTAATCCGAAGCCAGCGTTAGAAGGGAAGACACCACCACCGCTCTCGTGGTGGCCAATCCCACTCCTCGGGAACCGCCCGTCGCGAAGAAGCCTTTCATACAACTCACCAGCGAGAAAACCAGCCCAAACACCCCCGCTTTCACAAGACCATGAATCAGATCCCCATAATCCAGATAGTCCTTGACTCCGGCCATGAACACGCCGCCTTCCATCTTTAGGTGGGTGGTAACCACCACATAAGCACCCACCATGCCGGTGAACTCGAAAATTATGGTGAGCATGGGCATCACCAGCACCGCGGCCACCATGCGGGGCGCCACCAGATATTGGATGGGCTCCACGGCCATGCTTGCCAAGGCGTCTATTTGATCCGTGCTGCGCATGCTTCCCAGTTCCGCCGTAATGGCGGAGCCCGCCCGACCGGTAACCAAGAGGGCCGCCAACACCGGGCCCAACTCTCTGGCCAGGGACAATGCGACGGCAGCCCCGATGAGCGACTGCGCCCCGAACCTGTTCATGGCCGCGTCGGCTTGCAAAGCCAACACCATACCGGTAAAGGCGCCGGTCACGCAGATAAGCTCGACCGATTGGACGCCGATGAAATCGATTTGGGCTATAAACACACGATATCTATACGGGGGCCGGACAAGCCAAACGAGGGCGTGTTGGAACATCAACAGACCCCGGCCCAGCTCCTCGAACCAGGAACGAATCGTCGCGATAATGTTGAGAGCGACGGCTCCCAGTAATGCGAGAAACTTCACGCCACCCAAACCCTATCCGGGAAATGCACCCGGCCCGTTGCTCGGATGCCCGCCCTATTCACGCGATAGCGAGGAACAAGTCCCTCGACGCCGGTGTAATCGGAGCCCGTCCGGGGAGACCCCGGATCTGCCTTAACTGCTCGCTCCGATGTTTTTCCACCCCACTCAGCGGACGGAAAGACATGGAGAAAGCCCGACCTCTCCGCAGACAACCGGCGGGTCTATTCTAGTCAACTGCTTCAGATTATGTCAATATCTTTCTAATAAAAGGCAGGAAATAAAATCGGTTTTTCAATGCGGTCGTATTGGTCTGTTTTGTATGGATTTATCGCATCGGACCGTCTGTGGTAGCTCCGAAACCGGCACGCTCCAAGGCCCTGTCCCAAAAGACCGCCCGCCTGTGTGCTCATGGAGCGGTACACCGCAGTCTCCTGAACAGACCCCGTCAGCGCCTTGATAAGTACTGTACGAAGCGGTATTCTGGTGAGCAAAGACCAGCGCGAGCCAGATCATTTTGGACGTGAATTCGGTGAACCTGCTGAAGGATGGGCATAGCCTTATTAGGGGGCTTACTTTCACGAGCCCTCACAAACCGCCTGCAACGACGTTGCCGATAACCCTTACAGGAGGACCCCCATGTGTTGCAACCAAGAGAATGAACCGGATGTGACTTCCTCGGTTTCGTCCCTGCGTGACCCTTTCGACTTGAATTGCGGGCTGGAGCCGTCGTCCCGGCCGGTGATGAACGCTGAGGACTGTGTCGACCGGAGCGTGGAAGTTGCCGTGGTGAAGGCAATGTTCCAAGGGAACGATTCTTCCAGGCGCATGTTCATGAAGCTGGCGGGATCCGCCTCGGCCATGGCCGTAATATCGACTCTGTTTCCCATGGACATGGCCAAATGCTTGGCAAAAGAATCTCCAGGCCCTCTTGAGAAGAAGGACCTTAAAATCGGGTTTGTCCCGATCACCTGTGCCACGCCTCTCCTCGCAGCCGATGCCGTCGGGATGTACAGGAAGCACGGCCTTGACGGAACTGAGCTGGTCAAAGCCAAGAGCTGGACCATGATCAGGGATTGGGGGATAAACAAGGAAGTAGCCTGTTCACACATGTTGTCGCCGATGCCTTTGGCATTGACCATCGGCGCCGACTCTCAGGCCGTTCCCTTCACCGTTCCCGCCATACAGAACATCAACGGACAAGCCTTGACTTTGCACCTGAAGCATAAGGACGTCAAAGGCCCGGCGGATATGAAAGGATTCACTCTTGCCGTTCCTTTTGAATACTCGATGCACAACTTTCTGCTTCGTTACTATTTAGCCGAAGCGGGGATAGATCCGGACAAAGACGTAACCATTACCGTCTTGCCCCCGCCTCAGATGGTCCTTTACCTGAAACAAGAACGCATCAACGGGTACCTTGCTCCCGACCCGTTCAACCAGAGAGCTGTTCACGACGGCACAGGTTTCATATTCAAGCTGAGCAAGGAAATTTGGCCGGGTCATCCCTGCTGCGTTTTTGCCGCTCCCGCCGGTTTTGTAACCGAGATGCCGAATTCATTCAAGGCGGTATTCGACGTCATAGTCGAAGCTACTATGTATGCGCACAAGAGTGAAAACAGGAAAGAAATTGCTAAGCTCATTTCCGGAGAGAAATACCTGAATCAACCCACAGAGGTGGTGGAACAGGTACTGACGGGACGATTTCCCGACGGCCTCGGCCGCGATCGGAACGAGCCGGACCGAATCGACTTCAATCCGTTTCCGTGGCAATCGATGGCTGTCTGGATTCTTACCCAGATGAAAAGGTGGGGATATATCAAGGGAACCGTCAAGTATTCGGATATAGCGAACAAAGTTTTCCTGGCGGCCGAATGTGGGAGCATAATGAAGAAGCAGGGATTCGCCCCCCCGGAAAAGTCCTACGCAAAACATACCATCATGGGCAAGGAGTTCAATCCCGACGACCCACAGGATTACCTGAACGGTTTCGCCATAGGCCTGAAGTGAGTTCTCGCGTTCAAGGAAGCGTGTGCCCGGCTTGGGCGAATGCTTCCTTGATTCGGTTTTACCTGAAGACGAGGTCGCCGCTCAATCTCACACAAACGTAAAAATGTGGGAGGGATGCAACGGATGAGAATCATAAGACTTAGCCTCAGGGGGAAACTCATTGGTCAGGGACTGATCCCGATCGTCCTGCTGGTTGGGCTCGCGTCCCTATCGCTTTACAGCGTGGGACTGTTGCTGGAAAGTGCCAACGAAGTCGACCTCACCCACAAGACCATCCGACAAACCATGGAGATTAGGGAACAGGCCGTTGAAATGCAGACGGGCATGCGAGGCTTCTTGTTGACGGGGGAAGATAAGTTACTGGGAGAGTTTTCCCAGGGAGAGAAGAAGATCGCGGATGAATTTGGTTCGCTGCGGAAAGCCGGCGGCACGTCCGCTAAGGCCGGGGCGCTCGAAGAGGCGGAAGGAATTATTTTTTCATGGAAAAATGAAGTCGCGGAGCCGGCCATAGCTCTGAGAAAAGAGATAGGAAGCGCCAAAGATATGAACGAGATGGCGGATCTTGTGAGACAAGGTATGAGCCGGCGACATTATGAGAACTTAAGGGCCAAGATGGAGGCGCTTATCCGACTCGAAAAAGGCTCCTTGGCGGGTCGCCAAAAGGAACAGGCAAGAGAACGAGATCCTGCCAGACTCCGTGACGTCATAGCCGCGGTTGATTATGGGAATATGGTTATCGGCGACGCGTTGCAGGCTTTGCTGCTGGTGGATGAATTACACAGGGTGCAGTTGTGGTACGTACTGTCGGGAAAGGAAGAATTCCTCGCCCAGTACCAAGATGCCAAGAAAAAGGCCTTTGCCATGATTGAACAGGTAAAGGAATCCGTAGCCGACAACCCTCAGCAGGTAAAAACTCTGGATGAAACGGCCGCTATTTTCAAGGATTGGATGAACACCGTACTTGAGCCGGAAATGAAAACTCGAGGGGAGATCGCCAAATCCAAGACGATGATGGACATGAAGGCTTACGTGAACAAGGGCGAGGACAAGATCCGTTTTGACAAGTTCAAACAAGTAATGGACGCGTTCAGAGCAAGAGAAGACAGCCTGATGGCGGACCGTCGGAAAACCGCGGACCACACTGCTTCCCTAACACGCAAGTTGCTTGCCGCAGGCACGGTGGTCGCCGTTTTTGTAGCCCTTCTGATCGCAATTGTCCTTTCCGGAAGAATCGTTCGGCCTCTGTTCAAAGCGGTAAGTCTCGCGGAATCCATAGGCGAAGGCGACCTTTCCAGGACGATTGAGGTTAATACTCGGGACGAAGTCGGCAAACTTTGTAAGGCTCTAAACAGTATGGTGGAAAATCTCAGGAGTCAAATTAATCGAGTGATGCTGGCGGTTGACGTACTCGTTTCGGAGTCCGCCGAGGTGGCCGCCACGGTAGCTCAGGTGGCCGCGAGTACGGCACAAACCTCTTCGGCATTAACGGAACTTACTACTACCGTTGAAGAAGTGAAAGGGTCCGCAAGAGTAGCGAGCGACATGGCCAAGGGTGTTGCGAAGAGTGCTCGAGAGTCGGTACAAGTTGCCGAAGCCGGCAAAAAATTCACCGAAAACACTATCGAAAAGATGAATCTGATAAAGGATCAGATGGAGTCCATAGGGGAAACGGTTGTAAGGTTGAGTGAACACAGTCGGCAGATAGGAGCCATAATTGCCACCGTTCAAGATATTGCCGATCAGTCTAATCTTCTGGCGGTCAATGCTTCCATTGAGGCGGCAAGGGCCGGGGACCAAGGAAAAGGGTTTGCAGTGGTCGCCCAGGAAATCAAGAGTCTTGCCGACCAATCCAGGCAGGCCACGGAACAAGTGAGAACCATCCTTGAAGATACCGGAAAATGGGTGAGCGCTGTTGTAATGGCCACTGAACAAGGAAGTAAGGCGGTTCAATCCGGAGTGGAACAATCCGTCCGATCGGGGGAAGTAATCGGGACGTTGTCCGGCGGTGTCGTATCCTCTTCCCAATCCGCGAGCGTGATTCAAACGGCAAGTGAACAACAATCCGTGGGCGTGGAACAGGTGTCTGATGCCATGGTGACCATCGAACAAGCCATGCGACGGATCAGCGACAGCACCGGTCAGTTGGAAGCAGCCGCCCAAAAATTAAGTGAGTTGGGAGGGGTTCTGAAACATTCGGTTCGGCACTACAAACTTTGAAAGCGAACCGAGCCCACAGAGGGTCTTACCCTCGGAAATAACCGGCATCGGCTGAGCCCGACATCCTAGCCGGCGGCATCGGGTGGGGCTGTTACGACGGACTCCGCTCCGACTTCCATAAGGCTCTCTCCGATGAAGAACAGGGGTAGGTTGGGGCGTGCCGCCACTAATCGCGAAAAGTCCTCCCCCTGGTTCAAGCCTTTCACTCGCAAGATCATGACAGGTGATCAGATTATCTTATTCTATGTGTGATTTGGCTGATCTGATAGCGAGATCCTTATCCTTTGTAAACATCGTCCAATTCATTCCTGTTGCGTGGATACCGGCTTGCTTGTCTTGACCTCTCGAATAATACCAGTGTCCGAAACGCTCTACCGTAGCAAAAGGATGATTCTCGGTACAGAGCATACTGCACGGTCTGATCTCCTTGAAATAAAGAGTTTCGTCCGGGTCTTCGTCATAAGCCAAATCATTCGGCAAAACGATGTGCGACACATCGACGCCTTGTGTTTCCTGTTTATCCAACCATTCTGAAATTTTCATGTGTGCCGATTCCGTCCTTCAGTCTGTTCAGATACGCAGCATGGCCATCGCCTGCCGCCCATTCACATCACAGCGATAGCCGTTGGACGCCGGAAAGATCACCTGAGATTCCCAACTATCCGCATTAAGCGGCCGGCCATGGCTTAAGACGACGGGCTGTCCCGTGCCCCAATCCTTGTAATGGATCTACGCGACGTCCTTCGTCGTAATTGTGCTCAAGTGTCTCTCTCCTTTTTCATCGACAGGGATCGTCGACCTCTCCTGTCCGTCCAACGTGCCGTTGATCCGTCCGGTGTACCGAGTCCACTCCAAGAGCGTCTTAGGTGGTTCCGTCTCGATCTGATTGCCGAACGCTATTCTGCAAAGTGCTGTCGAACTTTCGCCGCAATCTGACGATCCGTCATCTTGTCAACTGTTTCGACACCTGCGACGCGTCCGCCTAGGCTGTTTCTCTCGAGACGTTTTGTCAGTTCGCCCTTTGCCTCACCAGGACCAAATATCAGAATGGATTCCGCATTACCAACAGCCGCAATTACCGCATCGTAGTAAATGTTGAGATCTCCCGTAAAGACTCTCTGTCGGATATCATCCGCCGGTACTTGCTGTGATTCATGGGGACCCTTAAGAGGCGAATCGCCGGAACGGCGGAGCTGTCTTTCAGTCATTGATATTGTTAGTTGTATCTCTTCCTCTTTGTCCGTCACAGTCACGATAATGGCCTTCCTATGGTCAATCCACAGACCCACTTTGGTTTTCATCGAAGTCTCCTTTGTCTATGAGCTCCACCTAACGCCAGGGTTCAACGTCCAGCGCATCGGGTCCGCTGCGAGCCTTGGGGGGAGCCGAAAAATGGACGGCGATTTCCAGTCCCCGCTAAGCTGTTGCCGATGCCTCGGCCGGCCGGGTACGCAAAGGCCCTTTTTGCTGCCACTTGACGCTGTGGTTGGGCCGCCCCGGCACTCTCGACCATTGAGCTTTTCAGTGATGATCTATAGGCCGTCCGTAGTGGTCGTAGAGATATGCCTCATAATCCCGGTCAACGGCCTTCGAAGGGTCGAAATCGGGACTATTCCTTACGGATTCCTGCGTGAGATCCAAATACACACTGGAATCGGCCCATTCCACAGGCTCGATCCATTGTGGCGACAGAAGAACTTTCTTCCCCGGCAGCCAGGTGCCGGTATCCACAACCAGAAAACGAACCGCCCAATTTTCGTCGTCAACAATAAGACCTTCCACATGCCCGATTTCACCGTCGCCGGCGCAGCCCTATCCTTCCAGCGGCTTCTTTCACATGTAGCAAACCTTACCCGCATCAATAGCGAGGAACTCTATTTACGTCGGCAACGTAGGCGCTGTGGTGTCTACCGTAGTGACAATCTAATGTCATTTCACTGAGGTTTGGGGCCAAGGCATCTTTAGGGTAGGTCAATTCCGGTAAAATGACAGCCATCGTTTTGTCCTTTCCGTCTCCGATTCGGTCCAACGGGCTTGACAAAGTATGCCCTCCACATTACTTCGCCTTGCTGTGGCCGCAGGTCATCGACAATAAGCTGCTGCAAGAAATCAACGGTCCAGCTATCAAGCTCTATCTGTGGCTCTTGGTCCGGAAGGAGGAGTCGAATTATTCAATGGAGATCCATCAACCCGTATGTCAACGGTAGCATTTTTCGTGCCAACCGTAGGAAACGACGGTGTTGTCTTAGAACACACGCATTATAAGCGGGTTAGCCACGTTTATGAAGCGTGAGGAGTGATGCGAGGGGCCGGGGAGAAAGAGACTAGTGTCTTAATAACGGGCCATATGTTCATGGCGGCTGTTTTATCAATAGGTTACGATGTTGGTCGGTGTCTTGGAATCCATCAATCGGGTTCATTTTTGGACCGATTTTCGCTCTCAAGCCCGAGGCGCTTCAAATGTCGATATAGAGAATCTCGGGCTGTATCAATTACCCGGGCGGCACATCTTCGATTGCCGTCGTGCAATCGCCGGGGCCGGCGATTCTTGCTCCTTTGGAACCGTGCATGATGCGGCTTGTGGTGTCGTGGCTCACGTGGCAGGTGTCGATGTTGAAGAGGTTGGCCGCCGGGAGAGCTATGGAACTGAAAATCGGACCAGTACCTGCGCGACCAATGCGATATTATGCACGACCTGCCGCATCATCATTAAGTTTTTCAGCACTGATGGGGACACCCAACAAGAGCTCCATGTCCAGATTTTCAAAGGTGGTTTCCAAGCGATACAGGGGGCGTCGTCCGGTGAGGGTGTCAAGGATCATGGCTGCCATCATACGTCCGGGGCTGACATCGCACACTTCAGCTTCAGGACACATGCGGTCGACCGTCTCCACTATGTCGAGCTTGTTGACATACGCAGCGATAATGGGTAGAAATTTCGCGTCGGTGACACACAGTCCATCGGGCAGGTGATTCATCGCGCACATCCTTACGTGTCTCACCTGTAGCAGAATTCCTCCACTTTGTCGCGGCCGATCCGAAAGCCCCCCGAAAAACCATCGGGGAGAGTGGTTAGGGCGTGCCGAATGTGAGATCGAGACACGGAAAGTCTCTTTGAAAGCGAACCGAGCCTACCGAGGGTCTTTCCCTCGGAAATAACCGGCATTGGCTGAACCCGACATCCTGGCCGGCCGCAGCCGCCAGGCACAAAGGGCGCGCCGCTTACGGGACGGTTCAAGCGGAACACGAAGCGACCGGCACACCACGGCACGGGGCGTTGCCAACGGTAATCAAGGGAAAGGAGCACCATCGTGCCGAAAACCAAAGGGAATGGTCCGACTTGGTCCGACGTGAAATCCGTATTGGCAGGCATGGACCGGAATCAGTTGGTTCAGTTGGCCGGAGACCTCTATCGCCTGTCCAAAGACAACAGGGACTTCTTTCATGTTCGGTTCGCAGTAGCCAAGGATCCACTGGAACCGTACAAGAAAACCATTGAGCAGTGCATGTACCCGAATGTCCTGCGCGATAAGCCGATTCAGATAGTCAAGGCCAAGACAGCCGTGATCGCCTATTCCAAGGCCGGCGGCGACCCCCTTGGCGAAGCCGAGTTGATGACTTTCTTCGTGGAGTGTGGCAACAGCTTTACCATACATTACGGCGACATAAACGAAGAATTCTACTACGCGCTGAATCTGATGTACAGTCGGGCGATTGAGAAGGTGTTGGGCCTGCCGCCGGAACAGCAAGGCGAATTCAGGGAACGTCTGAAGGACATCATGACATCCGCCGACGGCATCGGGTGGGGCTATTACGACGAACTCCGCTCCGACTTCTATAAGGCTTTCTCCGATGAAAAAGAGGGGTAGGTTGGGGCGTGCCGCCACTAATCGCGAAAAGTTCTCCGCCTGGTTCAAGCCTTTCACTCGCAAGATCATGACAGGTGATCAGATTATCTTATTCTATGTGTGATTTGGCTGATCTGATAGCGAGATCCTTATCCTTTGTAAACATCGTCCAATTC
>JAZDOF010000539.1:0-4195 GCA_043799015.1 Pseudomonadota bacterium
CTCCTGTTCTTTTTGTTCCTTATCGGTCTGGAGATCGGGTTTGCCATGGCCCTAGCGGGCTTCATCGGCTTCGCGGCCATCGTCAACACGGAGGCTGCCCTTAACTTGGTAGCCAACGACATCTTTAACGTTTTCAGATCATACGGCCTCACGGTCATACCGATGTTCGTACTTATGGGCCAAGTCGGGGCCAGTGGCGGCGTTGCCCGAAATCTTTACGACTGTGCCTACAAATTCATAGGTCATGTTCCCGGGGGGTTGGCAATCGGGACCGTGGCCGCCGCGACCGCCTTCAAAGCCATTTGCGGATCGTCTCCGGCCACTGCGGCCACATTTGCCACGGTTGCCGTCCCGGAAATGGACAGGTACGGCTACGATAAGCGGCTCTCCTGCGGCACGGTCGCTACTGTGGGAACGCTCGGCATCCTTATTCCTCCCAGCGTGGTCCTGATCATCTACGGGATTCTGACGGAGACCTCAATCGGCAAGCTATTCCTGGCGGGGATCATACCAGGACTTATGATAGCATTATCCTTCGTTTTTACTCTCCTGGGTTGGTGCGGAATGAACCCGGCTCTGGGACCCAAGGGCGAACGCAGCAACTGGAAGGAGCGATTTGCGTCTTTACCGCCCGTCCTGCTCGTGGGCGCGATTTTCCTCGTAGTGGTCGGTGGGCTGATGTTGGGGTTCTTTACCCCTACGGAGGCCGGCAGCGTGGGGACCTTGGCGGTTCTGATCCTGACAACCCTAAAGCGGGACATGGACTTGAAGAAGTTCGTCCGCGCCATCCTGGATACTCTCCGGATCGGTTGCATGGTCATGATGCTCATTGCCGGGGCTACGATCCTGGGACATTTTTTCGCGGTAACCCGGACCCCGTTTGTGGTAGCCGAGTTTCTAAGCGGGTTGCAGGTGGACAAGCACCTTGTCGTGCTCATAATCATCGGAGTCTATCTGATCGGCGGCTCATTCATCGAAGACCTGGCTTTTCTTATCCTAGCAACTCCGATCTTTCTTCCCGTAGTGCTCAAGTTGGGGTACGATCCTGTCTGGTTCGGGGTAATCGTCAGCGTTATTACCATGATAGGGGTAATACTCCCGCCAATGGCAATCAACGCTTTCGTAGTGTCGGGTGTTGCCAAGGTCCCTGTTGGTACGGTCTATAAAGGCATTTATCCGTACCTCATCGGGCTGACGATTTGCCTTGTGATTCTGGTGCTGTTTCCCCAGATTTCCTTGTGGTTGCCCAACACGCTCATGAAATAGATGTGGAGGGGCGGGGCTGGAAGATCGGCTGAAGGCGGCCCGCCGATTGGGGCCGCCCGGTAGAGCGGAAGCGGCCTATATTGATCTTTGCCAACCCTGGCCGAAATCGGCCAACGGCCTAACCTCGTAAACCTGAAAAGTAACGGCTGCATGAACGGCTTGGGCCGCTTTCTCGCCGGCCTTTTCGGTCAACACCTTGCGTATGCCGTCCAGCTTCTCACCGGATATCGCGCATTCCGTCATTCTTGCGTAGATGCGTACGCCTTTCCATTGGGGCAGTGCTTCTCCCGGTTCCATGATCAGGAATACCGCCTGGGGGTTTTCCTGCAAATTGGCTAAGGTCCGGTTCTTTCCGATGCCCATTTCAATGGTTAGATCGTCTATCATGCGGGGTGATCCGAAGTAAGCCGAGTTCACCTTGCCGTTCTTGTTCGAGGTGCTCAGCGTGCCTAGGCGGGGTTGCTTATTGAAATATTTCATCAGTCCGTCGAACATTGGTACCTCACTTGAATCGCGGAAGAGCGAGCTCGTTTTCGAGCCGCCTTCTTAGTTAATCGTCGGATTCTTCCCTCATGGGGCGGTGGGAAAGAACTTAATCAAAACGGGCCGACCGGTCAATGTGTTCTTGCGGGCCCGTCCACTCTCCTTGAATATCGGCTTTGCGCAGTGGTACAATACTGACGGGATATCCGCGCGATGCGTCGCTAAACGCCGGAAGTCACGGACTAACAAGCAAACGGAGATGGAACCGTTGCCGCCCATTCGAGTCCTATTCTACAAGGAGGTTGACAGAATCCCGGTGAGAGATTGGCTCGACCATCGGTCCTCCGATGAGCAGGACGCCTGCTATGGTCGGTTGGAAGAATTGCGGGACGTCTGGTCATGAACTCGGATTTCCGGCCTCCGAGCATCTCGGAGATGGTATATGGGAATTACGGGTGCGCGTGAGGAAAGTGAGATTGCGCCTCTTGTACTTCTTTGTCGGGAGGGAATCGGCCGTTGTGACTCATGGATTCCAGAAGGACACCAAGAAGGTTCCTCTTGTTGAAATCAATAGAGCCAAGAGCAGGCGATCATCATACCGGATAGATCCGGCAGGTCACACGTTCAGGTGGGAGTTGGACGATGAGTGAAAGAAGAGTGAGCGATGATGCTGTTGAATGGATTTATATTCATTATATAAAGAACAACCCCGAGAGGGAGGAGCGCATCGCGCTGGTCCGTAAACGAGCCGCACTCGCTTGCGACATCTACAATGTTCGCAATAGGCTTAATATGACGCGTGAGCAATTGGCGGAGTTCTCCGGCCTAACCCCCCAGGATGTGGAAGACCTCGAGGAGTCCGACTATGTCGGATCCTGGGAGGATGCCGTCGGTCAAATCAATCGGGCATTTGAGCGGTGGATCAAAGAAGCCGACGGTGATGGTTTTCGCTTAACTGCGAACGAATGCTCAATAACGGTTATGACGACCTAAGAGCCAGCCGGCATCCTCCGGTAAAGAGCCCGCAAACGAGCTCCTTCCGGCGCATGCTCATAAATCCGAGCTTGGTTCGCCATCATTGATGATGGGCTCTCACATCCGAATCGGTCCGTAAGAGGCGCGCCGGGTCTGGACGCGCATCTCTTTACAGCACAAACCGACTCAAATCCTCACTCTTGGCTATCTCCTGGAGTCGTTGCCGCACCATGGCCGCGGTCACCGTCACCGTAACGCCCTGCATTTCGGGCGCTTCAAAAGAGACCTCTTCCAGCAGTTTCTCCATGATGGTGTGAAGGCGTCGGGCACCGATGTTTTCCGTTCTTTCGTTGACTTCCTGCGCTGTTCCCGCCAGCTCCCGGATCGAGTCCTCTTCGAAAACCAAAGTAACTCCTTCAGTCTTGAGTAGCTCTTGGTATTGACGCACAAGCGCGTTCTTGGGCTCGGTGAGGATCCGGACGAAATCCTCTTTGGTCAATGCCGAAAGCTCGGCGCGAAGGGGAAAACGTCCCTGAAGCTCGGGGATAAGGTCCGAAGGCTTTGCCACGTGGAACGCTCCGGCCCCTATGAACAAAACGTGATCCGTCCTTATGACCCCATGCTTGGTAGTAACCGTGCAACCTTCGATAATGGGGAGCAAGTCCCGCTGGACGCCCTCCCGAGAGACATCGGGACCGAAACGCGATCCTCCCGCGCTTGCCACCTTGTCCAATTCGTCTACAAAGACTATGCCCGTCTGCTCGACGCGATCCTTTGCCAGTCCGATGACTTTCTCGTTATCGACAAGCTTGCCCAGTTCTTCTTCAACGAGAATCTGCAATGCCTCAGGGACCTTCACACGACGCCTCTTAGTCTTGCCGGGAAACAACTGAGAGAACATGTCCTTAAGGTTGAAATCCATTTCCTCCATGCCCCCAGGAGAGAATACCTCCACGATGGGCATGGTCGTAACTTGCGATTCGATGTCCACGTCTCGATCATTGAGCTTGCCGGCTCGGAGCATCTTGCGGAATTTCTCCCGGGTTCGCTGGGCCACCTCGAAATCGTCATTCGCTTCCTGGCCGGCATGGGCCGTCGGCGGCTTGCGGCCCCTCTTCTGCGGACGCGGAGGCAGAAGGATGTCCAGAAGTCGTTCTTCAGCCATTTCTTCGGCCTTGGAACGGAGCTTTTCGAACTCCTCTTCCCTTACCATACTGATACCGATTTCCAGTAGGTCCCGAACCATCGACTCAACGTCGCGACCTACGTAGCCGACTTCGGTGAACTTGGACGCCTCCACCTTAACGAAGGGTGACTGTGCCAGCTTGGCGAGCCTCCTGGCGATCTCCGTCTTCCCGACGCCGGTGGGGCCTATCATGATGATGTTCTTGGGGGCTATTTCGTCCCGAAGTTCCTCCGGAACCTGGCGTCTTCGCCATCGGTTTCTGAGTGCGATGGCCACCATTCGCTT
>JAZDOF010000142.1:0-8044 GCA_043799015.1 Pseudomonadota bacterium
ACCGAACGCTTCCATGCATTGTCGTTGAGGCCGGGATTCACCGAAATGCGGTACCAATAATCGGATGACTCAAGAAAGGAAATGGAATGGAAAGGACTTTGTCCATCATAAAGCCCGACGGCGTGGAAAAAAGAATAATAGGTGAGGTTGTTCGGACCTTTGAGAAAGCCGGCTTCCGCGTCGCGGCCATGAAGATGAAGCGCCTGTCAAAGGCCGAAGCCGAAGGGTTCTACTACGTCCACAAGGAACGCCCTTTTTTTCCGGAGTTGGTAGAATTTATGACATCAGGACCGTTGGTGCTGATGGTACTCGAGGCCGAAGACGCGATAAAACGCAACCGCGATATAATGGGTGCAACCGACCCTAAAGAAGCCGCGCAAGGGACGATAAGGGCCCAATGGGCCGACAATAAACAGAACAATATCGTACACGGCTCCGATTCACCGGAAAGCGCGCGATTCGAAACGTCTTATTTTTTCGCGGAAACCGAAATGTTCTAAAGGACGAATAGGTGCCTACGACGTAACGCCATGTTCTCTCCGAGCTTTAGGAAGGCGACCGTAGCGGGGATAAACCCCGCTACGGAACAGTGTGTTACGTTTTTCATGTTACGGACCTCCAGCTACAACCCCATATCCTCGGCGGGGCCGAAACACCGACCGTCCGCGCCGACAAACGACCACTATCGGAACGATACAGGAGAACCTTCCCGCTAAATGGAACAGTCACCCTTTTTGAGTCAAGAGCATGAAGACAGGCTTGGAAACACCGAGCCGACATGCCCTCAGGAAAAAACCGATCTCACCGGTATGACCCGAGAAGCTCTCGAAGTCTTTATGACCGGCCTGGGTAAAGAGCGTTACAGAGCGGCCCAGTTGATGAAATGGATCTATACGGGCCTGGCCTTGTCCTTCGATGACATGACCGATATTTCAAAGGCGTTTCGCGATGATTTGGCGCGAATCGCCCGCATATCGACCCCGGAGTTGATCGACCTACGCCGGTCGTCCGACGGTACGCTGAAGTTCCTTTTCGGCATGGACAAGGGTGACCGTGTGGAAACGGTTATGATCCCTGAAGATGATCACGACACACTCTGCGTATCGACCCAAGTGGGATGCGCAATGGGCTGTCGCATCTGCCGCACTTCCATGCTGGGCCTGAAAAGGAACCTTTCGTCGGGGGAGATCGTGTCCCAACTACTCGCCGTGCGAAGGCTCGTTCCCGACAGCCGCATAACCAACGTGGTCTTGATGGGAATGGGAGAGCCTCTGGCCAACTTTGAGAACACGGTAAACGCGATACGGACCCTGACCCATCCCAACGGCCCCGGCATATCCTGGAGGCGACTTACGGTATCCACCTGCGGATTGGCGCCGCAAATCATGCTTCTGGGAGAGGTCGCCCGAGTGAAGTTGGCGGTTAGCTTGAACGCTGTTACGGATGAGCAGAGGGACCTACTCATGCCCGTCAATAGGCGCTATCCCATCGCCGAACTTATGGCGGCCTTGAAAGCCTATCCTTTGCCTCGCCGGGATCGCATCACCGTGGAATACGTACTGGTGTCCGGAGTCAACGATTCGGACGCGGATGCCAAGCAACTCGTGCGGCTGTTGAACCCAATCCGTGCCAAGGTGAATTTGATCCCCCTGAACGACGAATCCCTTCCGACTTTTCAGGCGCCCTCCCCCGAGCGTGTGGGCCGTTTCCAGGAGGTCCTAATGTCCCGATCCTTGATGGCGATCGTTCGGAAGTCCAGGGGCACGGATATTCTCGCCGCGTGCGGGCAACTCGCGGCAGAAACGGATAGGCCGGAATGACCGGTCGCACGGAGCGACTTATTGAAGGGCTCTCAAGGCCGGAAGCCTATCCCGGCGGAGCTGCCGACGTGCAGGTCGTTCAGACTCACATCTCCGTGGTTTTCATAGCCGGGGACCTAGTGTACAAAGTGAAAAAGCCGGTTGATTTCGGCTTCCTCGACTTCACCACCCCCGAGAAAAGACGGCACTTCTGTGAAAGAGAAGTGGAGCTGAACTCCCGGTATGCGGAAGGCTTCTATCTTGGTGTGGCCCAAATCTACGACGGTCCGAACGGCGTGGATCTGATCGGCCCGGGTCCGGTCATCGACCACGCCGTAGTTATGAAGCGAATACCCTCCGACCGCATCATGCTGAACATGCTCGAACAGGACCGGATCACCGCCGATATGTTGGACGGATTGGCCCGGCGCCTTGCACACTTCCACTCGAGGGCGCCCTCGGGTGCCGAGATTACCGGGTTCGGGTCACCCGCCGTAATTGCCCACAACCTGAGAGAGAATTTTACCCAAACCATTCCTTTCATAGGTCGTACCATCGATCTCGAAACCCACCGAAGCGTATCTCACGCGGCAACGGAGTTCCTGGCATCTCACAGGACCATATTTCATCGCAGGATGACCCAAGGGTTCATCAAGGACTGTCATGGAGATCTCCACCTGGATCACGTGGTCATGCTCAACGGGATAATCTTGTGCGATTGCATCGAATTCAATGATCGCTTTCGCTATTGCGACGTTGCGGCCGACATCGCTTTCCTGCTGATGGACTTGGATTTCAGAGGTTATCCGGCGTACGCCCGAAGATTGGAGGAAGTTTATGCACAATCCGCCGAGGACCGGGAGTGTTCGGATCTACTGGGATTTTACAAATCCTACCGAGCGTTCATACGGGGCAAGGTCATCGGCTTCACCCTCGACGAAGAGGAGATCCCCGCAGCCGACAAGGAACAGGCTGCACAAACAGCCCACCGTTACTTCGGTCTTTCTCGCTCCTATTTCATGCCCTCCCCGCTGCCGGCCCTCATCCTGATGTGCGGATTGAGCGGCACGGGAAAGAGCTACCTGGCGGGGAAACTCTCAAGACGACTTGGGGCCGAGGTTATACGGTCCGATGAGGTTCGAAAAACGCTTCATGGGGTCGATCCCCTGCAACATCGGCTTGACAAGTACGGCCAAGGGATCTATAGAGCCACAGCAACGGAAGAAACGTACGCGGAAATGCTCTCAATAGCCTGTAAGCTTTTAGAAAAAGGAAAAACGATCATACTGGACGCGTCGTTTATGCTCCGCCGGCATCGCCGAGCGGCCTTTGCGGCGGCCTTGAAATACGGCGTGCCCCTTCGCCTCGTACGGTGCTCATGTCCGGAAGACGTCACCAGGACAAGACTGGATTCACGGTCAACGACAGGGACCGATCCGTCGGATGCAAGGTGGGAGACTTTTCTCCAACAGAGAGGTCGGTTTGAACCCATTGCCCCCGATGAACGCTTTTACGTTCGGGATTGGGACTCCACCTCGAATGCAGATGAATTCCTAACGGATTTTGTTAGGGAATTTACCACGGGCCGGTGAACCATCCGGGCATGGACGGCGACGCCGAGGCGGTAATCAGTGCCGACCGCGACGGGCACCATGATCATAGGGAACGTCTACACCGCCGGGCCGGCGGCGGCCAAACTCATAGAACTCGTATCGTTGGTACCCATGAAACTGAAACGATTGCGCTGCACATGTGGGAGTTTCCCGGTTCATTATACGGGGAGGGCCGTCTTGGCCGTCTTGGCCTCATTCTTACTGTTCGCGTGCGTGCCGCAAAAGGGCACGCCGTCCGGCGAGGTGCGCGAAAAGGCCCTGGTGCATTACAAGGCGGGAATAACCTACCTGGGGGAGGGCAAGACCCCGCAGGCCCTTCAGGAGCTTACCACCGCCGACACCCTCATGCCGGGCGACGCGGACATCGAGCACGCTCTAGGATTGGCGTACCAACAGAAGGGGCTCTACGACAAGGCCCAAGAACATTACGAAAAAGCCATTAAATCCAACCCCAAGCTTACTGAAGCGCGCAATAACCTCGGGACGCTTTTCTTGATAAGGAGCGATTTCGATAAGGCCATCGAGGAATTCAAGAAGTGTATTGACGATCCATTCTACCCCACCCCGGAAAACGCTCATTTTAACCTCGGCATAGGCTACTTCCACAAAAAAGAAGTGGATAAAGCCATGGAACAATACGAAAAGGCCATATCATTCAACAAGAATAACGTGAAGGCATTGTTTAACCTCGGTTATTGCCATGAGACCAAAGGGGACTATCCCAAAGCTTTCGCCTTATACAAGAAAACTATCGAATTGGAACAACAGTTCAACGAGGGCCATTTCCGGTTGGGCTTGATAAAGCAGTACCAGAAGGAATACCCCGCAGCACAAAAGGCCTACGAAACGGTGCTTAAGATCGATCCCGAGCACCTTGCCGCGCAGCTCCAAATGGGGCTTCTGCTCATTGAGACGGGCAAGACCGAGGAAGGGACCAAGGGGCTGGAGGCCGTGTCGACGGCCGATCCCAAGGGCGCACTCGGCAATAACGCCAGGGAGAAGCTGGGGGAGTTAAAGGGCGAAAGCAACAAGGCGATTGGAGGAAACGGCGACGAAAAAAAGGCGCCTGCACCGAAAACCACCGAAGCCGGAAACAAGAAGAAATCATAAAGACGCGAGGTAGCCGTTCAGCCGGAGCGGGCTTTTGAGCATTTAGGCGGCTCCGGTAAACGCTTACGAAATAAGAACCGTCCACCAAGGCACAAAGACACAAAGGGAGTCGATCCCGGATACTGCGGTATCAAGAGAATCGGCCTTTGATTTCTTTGTGCCTTGGTGACTTTGTGGTTTGATCTTCCAGACCGGACGAACGATCGAACCGAACGAACAGGTCACGATAACCGTTCGGACGTTACAAAAGGCATGAATGACCTGAACGTGAAGCGTCTCCAAATCGGAGATGCTATTCCCGAAAATCGAGGACAAATAAGAATGGCTCTTATACGCAGAGCGTTGATAAGCGTAACGGACAAGGCAGGCGTCGCGGATTTCGCAAAAGTCCTTTCACGTCATGGAGTGGAGATCCTTTCAACCGGAGGGACAGCCAAAGCCCTCGCTTCAGCGGGAATACCGATTAAGGAAGTCTCCGAATTTACGGGTTTTCCGGAGATGCTGGACGGGAGGGTCAAGACGCTTCATCCAAAGATTCACGGCGGAATCCTGGGCATCCGCTCCGAACCCGGTCACGTGGAAGCCATGGAACGCCACGGCATCCTGCCGATCGACATGGTGGTGGTAAACCTTTACGCGTTCGAAAAAACCGTCGCCCGTCCCGGATGTACTCTTGAAGAAGCGGTCGAAAACATAGATATCGGCGGTCCTACCCTACTGAGGGCCGCGGCCAAGAACCATCCTTTCGTAACGGTTGTGACCGACCCGGGGGATTACGCGGCGGTCTCGAAAGAGATGGATGAGGCCGGCGGAGCGGTTTCGGGGCCCACGAATTTCCGTCTGGCCCAAAAAGTCTTCAGATTGACCTCCGCGTATGACACGGCCATTTCCCGATACCTGGATTCGGTCCCAAAGGCATGACGAAAAATATCCAAGTGGGAATAGTTATGGGCAGCGACTCCGACCTGCCGGTGATGAAAAAGGCCGCGGACGTGCTGCGGGAATTCGGGGTTCCGCACATGATTACGGTTGCGTCCGCGCACCGTACGCCCGAAAAGGTTGCAGCGCTCGCCGCCAGGGCCGAAGCGGAAGGTTGGAAGGCTATCATAACCGGGGCCGGAATGGCCGCGCACCTGGCCGGCTTTATTGCGGCCCATACCGTCGTACCGGTTATAGGTGTCCCGATGGACTCTTCATCGTTGAAAGGCATCGACGCGCTTCTGTCCACGGTCCAGATGCCCGGGGGCATTCCTGTCGCTTCCATGGGGCTCGGGTCCGCCGGAGCCAAGAACGCGGGACTGTTCGTGGTGGAAATCCTCGCCTGCTTTGATCCCGGCCTGCGGGAAAAGCTCAAGGCTTTCCGCGCCGCATTGAAGCTGGAGGTGGAAAGAAAAGCCGCCGCGGTGGAGGCGGAATTCGAGGGATAGCGAATCGTTTCATGGGTCGGTTTATGCCTTCGACGCGGCTCAATAGAAATGGGCAAGGGCGCCCGCCGGGTCGACCCCCGCCATAGGCCGCAAAATAACGGTCCAATTTTTATGATATCAAGTGGTTATATTCCGCCGGCTCTTCCTTACAGCAAAGACCGACAGAGAAATCCCCCCCAACCCCCCTTTAGAAAAGGGGGGAGGATTCGGTCTCTTACCCCCCTTTTGTAAAGGGGGGCAGGGGGGATTTTTTCTTCTACCTGTCGCCTTATATTGACGCCTATGGGTCGCCTCTACACGAAGCCGACCACCAGACGAGGAACGGCATAAAGGTAATTCCGGCACTCTCAACTAATCGTCAAAATTTCCCTTGGCCCCTTTGTCCGTATTGAGGTGTTTGGCCCTTTCGCGGATTTTTTCCTCGGTCCACTCCACAGGATCCTCAATCCGTGACGCGTTGGGTCCGAGATCGTACGATCCCGCTTTAAGGATCTGATCGATCGCCAAGGGCGCCGTGTCGGCCCCATTGAACACTTCGGCGATAAGGTGGTAGACGAAGTCCTCGACGTTCTTCACCATCCGATCGCGTATATCGGGTGTCAGGGCGAGAAGACGGTTTTCGAACGGCCGGTTAAGTTTCTTGTAATCGCCTTTCTTCCATCCTTTTTCCCCGGCGAATGCGGCCATTTGGTCCCACATTTCGACGGAAACGCCTTGGTCGAGAAGCTTTATGAAATTGCCGTTCTCGTCCAGTTCGGCATTGCCGAATTCATTGACTTTTACGCCCCAGGAGACCATCTGCAATGCCGTGGCGACGTTGGCCTTGGTGGTACGGGTCTTTTGTACGATGGCTTTGAGCCTGTCGTAGCTGTTGCCGGACGTGCCGTGCTGGGCCCCGTAAACCTTATAGGGTTCAATGGCTTTATGAATACTCGCGGTGAGGTCCACCTGAATGCCCGCATCGCTTGCTTCGATTCCGTGCGTGGTGCCGTTGTTCAGGGCTATCCAATCAGGGTAGATTTCATGCGCGTTGAGGCCGCGGACCATGTACAAGGCTTCGTCGACCGTTGAAAGACCATCCTTTCCCTTGATCTCGCCCACTTCGGTTTCAAACCCCGACCACGCCGGTACGTAACGCTTGTAAAGCTCCAGCCCGGCCAGCAAATTCTCCTCATCGGGTAAATGGGATGCATCGATGGCGATGGACGTGATTCCCGCATCAAACAACGACGGGATTTCACAGCGCGCTTTTTCCACGTCCTTCGCGCCCTTGATACCGTAATGATCGGCATGAATCGCGACAGGGACGGTGATGTTAAGCTCATTGCAGATGGAATCCACCAGCCTTGCCATGTTCCATAGACTTACGTCGCAATAGGCATCAGCTCCACCTTCGGATTTCGCTATCTCGATTATTATTGCCGCATTTGCCTTCTGCGCGGCCATTAAAGCCCCGCGTGCGACAAAGGAGTTCCGGACGCTTGCAGCAATGGCCATGGCGTTGCCTTTTGCCGTCATGGCCCGATTTATTACTTTACCGCTCACCAGTAATGCCCGTGAATTGGGGAAGAGCTTCGCCACATTGGGTGGACGACCGACCTCAAGGGCCTTGTTGAAATCATTTGCTTGTGCGCACATTTTCTCTCTCCCTAGAATGCGGATAGGAATCGGTTAGTTCCAGCAGGCTTCCGGCAGGAGGGGCGTTTTGACCCGGACCCGCACGGCGTTCGACTCGTGACGTAGAACTCCGACCGAAGCGTTTGAGGAACGGCAACCGGCCTCCTGCGGCGACGCCCGGTGCGCATGCGACAAAGGGCCTTGTCGTTCCGAAAAGACGTATTGTAACGAAAGGGATCGATAGAATCAATTGAGATTTCGGTAACAAGCCGGACAATGAATACCGACGCGTTCATGCGCCGTGCCCCAACACCGGCCCGGTTAGCGCTGTTCTCTACCGCCGGCGTTCGTCCGGGTGTCGGCCCGGCGACTCCACATGACCTGGGCGGGTGGGTAGCCGAAAGCTCGTACAATCTTTAGATCAAAGGAAGATCTCGACGGGGAAGTCGGCGCCTTGCGGAGCGTACGTCGGACCGCG
>JAZDOF010000148.1:0-8000 GCA_043799015.1 Pseudomonadota bacterium
ACCAACCGACCAGCTTTCCGTCCGCGATCAACCGAGCCGCTTCTTTCTCGGGATGCAGCAGCCTCTTGAACGGGACCTTGCATCGCTGAAGGGTAGGGAGGATTTCCGAATCATACTGCGGTCCCCAGAAATTATGGGTGCACGGGACTCGACGGTCGCCTTTACCCCAAATGTGATATCCCCACAGCGCCGCACCCACGGAAATGCCCGAATCATCCGGGCATGACGACACGAAGAGCTCTTTGAAGGGGGTGCATGCGGTCACTCGGCCGTTAAACACCGAGTTCATGAAACAGCCCCCGGCCGCAGCCAGCTTGTCGACCCCCGTTCTCTCGTAAAGTCTCGTAAGACAATGCCCCATTACCTCTTCGAAAACCCGTTGAACGGCGTGTGCGAGATCGACGTGCCTCCCAACGATCGGGTCCGACGGCGTTCGTGGGGGAAATCCGACTGCGTTCATGAATTCAGGCGTGTAAAAGCGACCGCCGTATACCTCGAAGTGCTGGAAGCCGCACATGGATTCGTCGAGGAGGAACGAGCCGTCCTCAAGCAAGCGGAACATGTCCCGCAAGAGTCGGTAATAGGGGGTGTCCCCATCTCGACCGTGGGAAGCGAGGGCCATCACCTTCCATTCGTCTCCATCGGGAACGAACCCCAGGTATTGGGTGATCAAACCGTAGAAAAGCCCGATGGAATGCGGGTACATAACGCTGCCGAGAGAGGTTATGCCTGTGGAATCGGCCTCTGCGAACAGGGTCGTCTGCCGTTCTCCCCGACCGTCGGCGGTAAAAACAGCGGCGTGTTCAAACGGGCTAAGATAGAACGCATTTGCCGCATGCGCCAATTGATGGTCCAAATGCACTATCGGCGCCCTGAATCCCTCGAACCTTTCCTCTACAACTCCCAAAGGGAAGGGCTGCGCCTTTTGAAGGACATAGTTGGGCACGGCGTAAAGGTACTCGGGACGAAACCGTGCCGTACCGCTGAACCTGCCGTGCAGCCCTTCAAGGTGATGGGACGGGTTCCACCCGGTTACCACCAAATCCACATCCGCCATGTCGATGCCGGCTATGTCCAAGCAAACGTCGATGGATTTTGCCGGAAAAGCCTTGGATCTCTTCTGACGGTTGAGTCTTTCCTCGCATGCGGCTGCGATGACTTCGCCGTCCCTTACTATCGCCGCGGAAGATATCCAAATGTCGTGTCCTATGCCGAGAACGATCATGCCGTATGACCTTTCATACCAAAGCGTTTTCAGAGACGTGAAGATCGCCGGGGGAAGGCCCCTTTTGGACGAAGGTCCCTACCCCGAACCCTCATCCCCAAGATCTTTCAATTACCAGCGGCTCCTGTTGGATACCGCCAAGTGCTGTGTGACTCTCGGGCATCGCGCTCGACGGTTACCAAAAAACTTTATGATAGTAACTCGCTAGGCTCTTGTTGTTCATTCAATCTCGGGCTGTGACCCAGCACGGTTCCCGGCCCATGTACCACATCATCTAACCCGCCGAAACGCCGGCACGACGGTCTATGGTCGGCCGTTGCGGTCGGCGTATACCCAGTCGCGTGAATTCTCCAGCATCCATTGTGCGAGTCGATGCGTGAGCGTCTCGGCACCCGTCTTGTCCGGATGCACCACATCATACAGCTTTACCCCGGAAATGAAACGAGGCACGTTGAGATCCAACACGCCGGCGTCAACGGTCGCGGCGATACGATTCATGTTGGCCGATACTTGATAGCGCTGTTCGTTGAACTCGTATATGTCGGGATGTTCCGGCATCCGCAAGAGCAGTATCTTCGTTCCTCCTCGGCGGAAGTGGTCCAGGAGTTCTTCCAGCTCCCGCCAGTAACGGGGAGAAAGGAACACCCCGAAACTCATTCGCCTTAATTGCTTCGCGGCCATGAGGTTGACGGCTTCGTCCCAACGCGGCTCGTATTTGACGGCAAATCCTTGATATCCGTAGCCGTCGCGATGAACCCCTGCAAGCTTGAACCAAGTTTGAAGATTAATATCGTACAGGGCGGTCTTCAGGTTCCCGGTGCGGACCAGTGTCCAGGCGAACAGAGTGAAGTCGGCCAGGTGATAGCGCTTCTCCGTCAGTCGCAAAGCATCGTTGAGCCGTGAGGTAAGCTCCTGTTCGACCCGTGAACGAACGCTGCGGCCGGAGGCAGGCGTAGGGGCCTCGCTCGGCACCTCCCCCGCAGCTTCCTTGTCGGGGCGGAGGCCCAGGACGTCCTGCTCTTCAATTAACCGGGTTTGGTGATGGTAATTGTCCGAGTCGATCCAACTCGACACGTTGGCCAGAATCACCTCGGGGAAAAAGCCATGGTCCTTCATATATTGCAGGAAAGCGTGGGGCGGGTGCTCATGGCGTCCGACGTTCAAGATGCTCGGGAGCGAAGATCGTGGATCCCGCTTCCCAAATTCCTCCAAGAGACCGGCGGGGGTTATTCCCTGAAGCACCAGGCAGTTGCCGACAATAACCCATCGGCGGTCAGGGGCCGTGAGGCTACCGTCCGGCTTTGCGGCGTGTCCCGCGGCGGGGGCCTCATAATAAACCTCGGCACGCGGATTGTAGGTCGACCTTATGACCAGTTCCCAGGTGAGCAACAGCCCGGCGAAAAATAGGGCGAAGCTGGCAGGCGCCACCTTGTCAATATTGGAAGTAGAGAAACGCATCCGTCGCCTCCCGGCACACCACGGTAATGAAGGCAAGGACGGCCAGGCCCAACATCGTTACCGGGACCGGCACTCCGATTGGTTGAGGTCTACGCTCCCGGATGAAAGCCCATGTGAAATAGGAGATGACCGGAACCATCCATATCGCATCCTTGATGATCCTCTTGGAAGGCATTTGATCGGTGAACAATTCCCAGGGGTTGAACATGGCGGAAAACATCTTCAATGCCACATCCGTATTGCCCGCGCGAAACAATACCCAAGCCAAGGCGACACAGTTGAACACGACGAAGATGACGGTCAGTCGAACCATCAAGCCTTCTCCATCAATGAAGGTTTTGACACCGGAGAAGGTTTTCAGTTTTCGCTCCGCGACCAGAAGCGCTCCATGCACGCCACCCCACAGGACGAAGGTCCAACTCGCCCCATGCCACAAGCCTCCCAACAACATTGTTACCATGATGTTTCGGTAGGTTCGTAACTCGTCCCCGCGGTTGCCTCCAAGGGGTATGTACAAGTAGTCTCGAAGCCACCGACTCAGAGTGATGTGCCATCGACGCCAAAAATCGCTGAAGCCGCAGGCAAGGTAAGGTGCGCGGAAATTCTCGGGCACGTCAAAGCCGAGGAGTTTGGCGAATCCCCTGGCGAGCAACGTGTAGCCGGCAAAATCACAAAAAATCTGAGCCGAGAAATAGTAGGCCCCGAGCCAAGCTTCGCTGGGAAGGAGTCTGGATTGAACGTCGAAAACAAGGTGTACCGAATGGGCGAGGTTGTCTGCAACTCCCACTTTGAAGAAATAGCCGGTTACAATCCAAGAAAGGGCCGTTCGGAAGGCTGGCCCGTCCACGGTCCTCGGTTCCCTCAATTGAGGTAGGAAGTCGCCGGCCCTCATGATGGGTCCCGCAAGCAGCGTAGGGAAGAAGCCTACGAAGAGAGTGAAGTCCCGGAATGAATCGACGGGCGGCAGATCTCGACGGTATACGTCGATGACGTAACCCATTTTCTGAAATGTGTAGAAAGACATCCCAACGGGAAGGAGGATCCCCAATCGAAAAGGGTCGCCGTCCGCCCCAAACCAACTCAACAGCGAAGTGAAACTTTCCAGGAAGAAATTGAGATATTTGAAGACCCCCAAAACCATCAGGTTAATACCCACGCTTGCGGCAAGGATGAGCCGCCGCCGCCCGGGGTCCGTTTCCCGGCCTAATCGGAGGCCGCATAGGTAGTCGACAGCGGTGGACATGGTAAGCAGCGCGAGATAGCCTAAATCAAACCAGCCGTAGAATACCCAACCGGCCGCAATCAATACCCCCTTCCTCAAGTCCCAATTGATGGGGAGACGGTACAGGGCATACACGGCAGTGAAAAATACCAAAAAAGTTAGGCTGTTAAAACTCATGGGGCTCGGCCCGTGAACGCTCGACCCTGGGAAGGTCCGTTACCCTCGGCTTTTAAGGAATTCATCAATTGCGTCGAGCAATTCCCCCTTTTTCACCGGCTTTACAAAGGCCGGATCAGCCCCCACGTCGCCGGCGAACCTTGTGAGCTCATCAGGGTCCAAGAATTCGCTTCCACCCGAGATCGCCATGGTTTTGAGGCCGGGAAAGCGACTCCTGAGTCCGGCAATAGTGTCTATTCCTCCTATTTCCGGCATCAGAATATCGGTGACGACCAAATCCGGCGGGCCGGCCCCGAGAGCTGCCAGGGCTCCCTTTCCCCCTGCTGCGGATTTCACGGTATGGCCCGCTTCAAGTATTTGGCTCAATATCGACCTTACCTGAGCGTCGTCGTCCACAATCATGATGTTCGCCATTGCCGCGCCTCCTGTTTCCTTGATGCCGTTGCGTCTTCGCGATTGATTTGCCGTCTTCGACGTGAACGCTTACAAAGAAGGGGCCTGCTTCTGACCGGCAGTCACATGGGCACGTCCATGCCGGCCTTGAGACGTACGAAAGTTCTTTCCCCGTAGGGTCTATTGAACCTCATCCGCGAATGGGTTACGCGCCAAACGGCACGTGCAGTTGCCTTCATCTCCGCTGTTCCATTCACGGATGATCTTC
This sequence comes from Pseudomonadota bacterium, assembly GCA_043799015.1. GTDB lineage: Bacteria > Desulfobacterota > Desulfomonilia > Desulfomonilales > Desulfomonilaceae > JAZDOF01. The sequence continues at coordinate 4,744 of JAZDOF010000148.1, forward strand.
TTCAGCCCGGCGCGGTCCAAGTCGAGATAGGATTTCACATCTCCCTGGGTGATGAGACGCATCTTGTAAGCGAAAAAGACGGCTTCCTCAAGGAGACCTCGAGTGTACGGGAGCCGGTCGGTAAGTAGCCCATGCCGATCCAACAAGTTCACTACACGCTCGTAGGATCGCTCCAAACCATTGGTATCACCGGTCGCTACATCGGCATTCATTTGTAAGTCCAAGAGGTTATGGTATTTGATGAGCCAATACGAGTCATGTCAATCCATTACCCAATTATGCGTCCACATGTCGTATTTCGCGTGACGACTCATCAAGCGGCGTATCGTGCCGATATCCGACATGAACGGGTTGACGGGAGCCTTGGGAACGGGAAGACGATGCGCATCCGCGAAGGGAGTGTCCTCGATCTTTAGGTTGTGAGCCATTACCATAAGGGCTTCCAGGTTGGCCGCGTCCAACACGTTGTACGCCAACAGCGTGTCCAGGGCCTTTAGGTTGTTGTTATGCACGTAATCGTCCCAAAGAAGCACGGCCATATAGCCATCCACGCCGTCCAACTCGTCCCGATCCAATCCCAACTGCCTTTCGCACCCCTTCAAACCGCCTCGGTATCCCAGGCTGTGAAGCACGTATCTTAGGTCGATGTGGGCATGGTCCATCCTGATGCCGAACTGCTTATTGATAAAGGGTATGTCAAAGGTTTTGCCGTTGTAGGTCACGACGACTCGATAATCCCATATGTCCTCGGCAAACCTTTGCAGGTTGAGGCCGTGAACGTAGTAACGGACTTCGTTCCCATCGTAAAGCGCTATGGTGGTTATATGCTCGTCTCCATTGCCGCTCCCGGTGGTCTCGATGTCCAAGTATGCCGTCTCGGAGCGAAACTCCTGGAAGATGCGCCACGAGTCGCCCCCATGCAAGTACTGGGAAAAATACTGCGGATTGTCCGTTTTTAGCTGGATTATGGATTCGCCGATCCGGTCTTCAATAAGGACGCGGTTTTTCAGCCTAAGTCGCCTGTGTAGCCCGTCCTCGACGTCCTTCCACGAACGCAGCCCGCGTCCCCAGAGTTCCTTTTCCTTTTTCGGTCCGATTCCGGGGATATGGCAGAAAGTGTGTTGAAGCATTCCTAACCCGAGATTCTCGGCTCTTATCGCCTTAACGTTTCAGGCGCGGGTCCAGGGAATCCCTTATGCCCTCGCCTAGAAGATTATACCCCATGACGGTTATGAGTATGGCAAGTCCGGGATACAGAGAGAGCCACCAAGCAATCTCTATGTTGTCCTTACCTTCCGTCAACATGTTTCCCCACGATGGATCGGGCGGTTGAACCCCTATCCCCAAAAAAGACAGACTGGACTCCACAAGCACGGCCGAGGCCACGCCGAGGGTCGCGGCGACTAGGATCGGCGCCATGGCGTTGGGGAGGATATGAAGAAAGATAATACGCGCGTCGCCGGCGCCTTGACTGATCGCGGCCTGCACGAAATCTCTCTCCTTAAGGCTCAAGAATTCGGCCCGCATTAACCGGGCCACACCCATCCAAGACGTAATTCCGATAACGATCATGATATTCCAGATACTGGGACCGATAAAGGCTATTACGGCCAGGATCAAGAAAAAGGATGGAAAGCAGAGCATGATATCGACGAACCGCATGATTACCCGCTCCGCTGTTCTCCCATAGTAGCCGGCAAGCGCGCCCAAGACCAGACCTATACAACTGGATATACCCACCGCTACGAACCCTACGCTCAGGGATACCCCGGCCCCATGTATCATGCGCGAAAGCACGTCGCGCCCCAGAATGTCGGTCCCGAGCAGATGATCGGCGCTGGGTGCGGTGAGGATGTTCGTGGTGTCGATCCGATCCGGAGGGTAGGGAGCCAGAACGTCGGCGAACCCCGCAACCACGAAGAGAAACGTAACGACTATTAGGCCGGCCACTGCCGGCTTATTCTTTACGAGTCGATGAACGAATTCTCTGAACATTCGTTATTCCGTCGTCGTTCCAAGATGAAACTCGCAAATCACTTTCGCCCTCCGCGGGTACCATTCTTCGTTGCTCGTTGAAGCGTTCGTTCGCCGGACCGGAAAGCCTTCGCGGAAAGGAACGAACGTGCATATTCGCCGGCTTTTTGCCATGCGAGCCCTAACATCAATCGGTTACCCGTATCCGCGGATCGGCCAGCCCGTAGGACAGATCGGCCAACAGGTTGCCGACCAGCGTTAATACCGCGCCGATAACCAGGACACCCATGATGGTGGGATAATCTCTCATCATAACGGATTGGTAGAACAACTGACCCATGCCGGGAATCGCGAAAATGGTCTCAAAAATTACGCTTCCGCCGATTAGACCCGGCACGGCAAGCCCCAGGATCGTGATCACCGGCAGCAAAGCATTCCTCAAAGCATGCCTAAAAATGACGCTGCGTTCGTCCAATCCCTTCGCCCGTGCCGTGGTTATATAATCCTGACGGATTACCTCGAGCATGTTGGAGCGCATGTAACGACTCATACCCGCCAGTCCGCCGAATCCAGACACAAAAACGGGAAGGACCAGGTGCTTAACAACGTCTACGACTTTTCCGAGGGTGGATAACTCGGCATAATCGAGCGACCGCAGGCCCGATATGGGAAGCCAGTTTAACTGAACGCCGAACAATATCATAAGTAGGAGCGCCAGCCAAAACGTCGGGATCGCGAATCCGAGGAAAACGAACAGCGTGGTTGCCTTATCGAAGAACGAGTTCTGTTTGACCGCGGATATTACTCCTATGGGCACGGCCGTCCCGAGTATGACGGTCAGCGAAAGCAAGTTGATAAGCAGGGTAACGGGTATCCTTTCCACGATCTTATCGATTACGGGCCTATTATCCGGGGCGAACGATCTTCCGAAATCAAGCATCAACATGTTCTTCAGCCATTTGAAGTACTGAACATACCACGGTTGATCCAAGCCGTAATGTGCCCTGATCCGCTTTATGGCCTCTTCATTCATGTTCGGGTTCAGGTCCGTCAAAAGGCTGGTCGGGTCCCCGGGGGCCATTTTCATGACGGAAAAAGAAATAACCGTTATCCCAATTAGGACCGGAATCATCAGAAGAAGGCGCTTTCCGATGTAAAACCCCATATTTCCTCGTTCCTGCTCTTCCCGGCCGGGGGCCGCACTCTAGGGCTGAATCTGATACTTCTGCTGCGGCAAAGGAACATACCACTTGTCGAAGTTGTAGCCAATACCGGCCGCCGCC
>JAZDOF010000151.1:0-4427 GCA_043799015.1 Pseudomonadota bacterium
AGCGGACTTCGGCCCTTGGCACGAAAACTGCTAATTCACGCTGTAGCAGGAGGTGACGGCAATGTACAAACTCGTTCTTTTCACAGTAACGGTGCTGATAATTTCAGTACTCGACATCCAAGCGAGAATGGACATGGGCGCGGTCAATACCGTTCCGATCGATTTCAAAGCTTCCACACCCCTTTTGGGGGCCATGGACAAGGGAGCGGTAGGGCCAGGGCCGGCGACGGCGAGAAAGCCCTCTTTGCCCAGGAACAGTGATCAGATAATGAGGGAACTCTATCGAGAGCGGTACGAAGTTCCGTTTTGGAAACGATAGGTACGTAGGACGCAACCGGTAAGGACGGTGCCTCGATGGGGGATGCCTCCGCCTGAAGAAGGGCCGGCCGACATCGGAGGGTCAGGGGAGCAGAGCGGAGAGGAAAGAGCCAAACCGACATCGGCAACCGCTACGGGCGGCGGCAGGCGATACGGCACACGGGAATCCCCCGCCGTCGCCCCGGTTGTATCGGGACTACCGGGAACACGACGTATCGGAGGTTTCCACGTCCAAAGGTCTTAGCCAGGGGAACCATAACGGGATGGGCTTGAGCGAAAACACGGGCGCTGAAAACTCTACGGCCTTGCAGGTTCCGGGTATGCAAACGGAAATCTTGCTAAGGCTGACCCACGGCAGAATGTGAAATTCGGTCTTCAAAAGGGTGGGCCAAACGGGAAGATCGAACGGCACCGAAATCGATCCGACCGATTCCGGAGGAATAGGCCTGTCGGGCGCACAATTCCGTGTTCCCGCCGGTTGGCCGGCCGAACAGTCGACGACAAACCCGGCTGCCGCAAGAAGACTCAGGCACACTGCCACGATCAAGCGCCTTTTCATTCACACCTCATTATCATTTCAGCCGATAAGGGCCCATCACGGCCCGCCCGGGTCATTACGCTACCACCGTGGATGATATGGTGTCAAGGAAATGTCACAACCGGCAGGCCCCAACGACGGCGGCAGGATATGCACTGTACGATATGCGTGCCGAGTCCGGATCGGCCGGCAATTGCCGGGACCACCCGGGGCAACGACCTCGTAAACCAACGGAGTCCATGAACATGGGGTGCCTGGGGAGGAACTTTTCCGGAAAAGTCCCGCCCCCACCCATGGGCGTGCGTTGCGGTCGGGCCTTTTCCGCCTTAGGGGTCCTGAAGTAACGGCATTCTCGCGCCGTCGCGCGGGCCCACGGTCTGAGGCGGCAAAAAAGCCCTCTCCAAATCCTACATGACTGATTCGACGCTCTTAACTCCGGGTACTCTTTCCTTGAGTATCCTTTCTATACCCATCTTTAGCGTCATCTGGCTCATCGGACAGCCGCCGCAGGCCCCTGTTAGGCGCACTTTGACGTTGCCGTCGGCAGAAACGTCAACCAGGACGGCGTCTCCGCCATCGGCTTGGAGTTGTGGCCGGACCAGATCAAGCGCGGCCTGAACTTCTTCTTTCATAGTGGTCTCCTTTCAGAAGGGGGGGACCCTCCTCGGCAAATGGACTCTTTACCATACTATCAATCCGATGATCGTTCAAACATTTCGATTCATGCCCGGTCGATTACGCCATGTACGTGGACGAGTGCTAAGGGAGCCGAAGGGTAGGGGGTTTGGTCCTCGGGTCGTACTTGGTCCCGAAAAGTCTGTTCGTTCCCCACTTAAGGAGCAAAAAGAGCCCCACAACCATGGCCGCAAGGGTCGCGGCGGAATCGGAGAACACCAACCATATTCTTGTCTTGTGGAGGGCCAGAGCCGACACGAACGTTATGGCAAGGACGACCATGAGGCCCGACAGCCTGTCGAATCCCGGGATCTCCTCGAAGCTCACGCTTCTGGAGACCAATATGAGAGTCACGGTCATGGAGATGATCGGAAGGAAGTATATCACCGGATCGACGTCGAGAAGGTTTTGACGGGTGAAGAACAGCACGTATCCCGTAAGCACCGCCGAGAGCATGCCCGGCACGCAAGCCGAGTAGACTATCCAGGAATAGAGGTATCGCCAGGGAGATCCGCCTCCCCGTCCCTTCCCGTGAAGCCGGCCGACAAGCGCGCCGATCAAGGGAAGTGACGCAAAAAGAAGAGCGATGGCCGAACTCTGAGACCCGGCCAATTCCGTTAGTTCACGAACCGTCATGCTTGCTTCTCCTTGTGGAGCTTCGAGTCGACCGGCCGGTGAAGCCCCTAGATAGCGCGAGGGTTAATGTCAAAGGCATCCTGACGACCGATGGTTCCGGGACTGAGGGCACGGCCGGCAAAAGTTACATAAATTTATGCTTCATATTTTTATTCCAACATAATGATATGTATGATATAGTGTCAGCGTGTACTGCTAGTAGCAAAAGCCGGACCTTTTTCGTGGGATGACTCCCGTAACTTTGCGCCGGCACGGAAGGCTCGATCAATGAACATAAGCAAACCGTTTCGCAGGTACGCAGTTGCGTTCAAGGGAACGTTCATGGCCTGTCTATTGATAGCCGGGTCGGTCCTGTTGGCTCTCCCGCCATCATCTCACGCGCGCGGCACCAGGTATTTCGTAACATGGCCCCAAGACCATATCGGTCCGGTATACGTCCAGGTATACGATATCAGGGTGAACACGCCATATGAGCTCCTTGAGGACTTCAAGGTTTGGGTCACATGGGACAATCAAACCAAGTGTTACAAAATAGGAAACTGGGGCACGTATACTCTGCAACTATACAAGTTCAACCACTGTAAAGGCCCGATGATTATCTCCGGAAACGCGAGCTCGTTCAAGATCCGTTACAGCCTCACTCCGCCTTGGATCTAGGGGCAACGCGCCGCGCCGAACCCCGTGAAGGCGATCAGATCCGGGTACGGCATCGGAAGGTGAAGGTTCCCTGTGATCGTTGATCGCAATGGACGGAGAAGGAACCGCGCAGACACAAAGGCAGGAAGAAATCGAAGGGTCATGGATGCTTATCGGCGGACCCGCTTGGTGCTTGTTCCGATCGTCCTGTCATTGCAATGAGCTTTCAAGACGGTGAAAACCGAAGAGACCCTTCCCTATTGTGTGCGCAATGGTGTCATGCGTCGTTTCCATGTCCCTTCGCCCTCCGGTGCCCTTGTGGTTTGAGTTTCCCTGTGTAACGAATAGGTCGCCGTGAACGGTTTCGCTTCCCTTATTACGTCTTTTCGACTCGGCCCCCCGACTCGCTTGGCGACCATCGTGGGAGCCGGGGGGAAGACGTCCCTTATGTACGCGGCGGCGGCCGACTTGTTCGCCTGCGGTCTAAAGGTGGTTACCACCACCACCACCAAGATATTTCCTCCCGACGTCGTACAGTCATCCCGGTTGATCATGGGGACTCCCGTCGAGATCCCCGACATGGTGCGCAAGGCGTTCACCCGCTTCGGCAACATTACCGTGGGTTCGGGCCTCCTGCCCAACGGCAAGGTCGACGGGGTGTCGGAAGATACAATCCGAGGTCTGCTCGAAATCGCGGACATAGTGCTCGTCGAGGGTGACGGGGCATCGGGGCGACCCGTTAAGGCACCGGAAGCGTGGGAACCCGTGATACCTTCGCTTACCGATATAGTAGTGCCCGTGGTGGGACTGGATTGCCTCGGCAAGCCCGCCGACCCGTCCATCGTTTTTCGTCTGCACAGGTTCTTGGCCGTTACGGGGTTGCGGCAGGGGGCCCAAATAGGTCCTCAAAACATAGCATGCCTACTCGGTAGCGCGGATGGGGGGCTCAAGGGGATTCCTGCGGGGGCGATGGTGATACCTTTCCTTAACAAAATCGACCAAGTTGCCGATGAGAGCGTTGCCGGGAGTATTGCCCGCCAAATACTTCATGATGCCGGGAACATCGTAACCAGGGTGGTCTCAGGGAGTGCGGCATACAACGAACGTTTCACCATCCATGAAAGACCGTAAGAACCGTGTCCCAAAGAGGTTTCTTAAACCCGGTTCCTTAGCCCCCCGGAACCTCATATGGTTGCGCCTACCATGGCGGCCGTCGAGCGCGCTACGTTTCCCTACAAAGCGACGGTCAAGGTCACCATTCACTTACGGGGGGAAAATTCCAATCTCAACGTGGCGCAGGCTTTCCAGCCTGCGAATTTTCTAAGTGCGATTTCGGCAGGCTGGAAAGCCTGCCCCACAAGAGAGAATGGTGACACGGTCAAGGGGGATTTCCGCGGTTCGTCGCGTATCATGAACGGATGGAAAATAGTGCGCAGTATGATGCTGGTCCCTGAATTTTGCGGCAAAGCCGGCCCAGCGGAACCAAGGTAACGTAGGGGCGGGGTTTATCCCCGCCCGTTCCCTGGATGCCGACGGCGGGAGGGGGCAAACCCCGCTACAGGTGTTTGTTTCGATTCGCTCAACCGTTCAGGTTTCCCGCAATTCTCAACGCGTGACACAATAC
>JAZDOF010000157.1:0-7481 GCA_043799015.1 Pseudomonadota bacterium
GTAATCGGAGTAAAGGATTGCTCTTCCCCTATGCTCAACGCGTTCCATCAGTTCGTTGAGTCTTTGACCCATGATCGCTTCCCTACCCAATGGGCTATCATACGGACTTGCGCGGCCTTTCCGGACAGTAACGGGCCCCCCACCATATTCACCCCGGCACTTTATTACCATATCACGGTTCCCGCCTGGGCCGCTAGGTGTCTGACGCCTCAAGAACAAAAGAAAGACCGGAGCCGGCACCCTCCACCGTGGACAACCAAGCCTGCAAAGCGTTGCTGAATATGGTCTCGGCACGCTTCACGTCGAGACGATACCGCTCCGGGATGAAGGACAAGTCCGCGACAACGATATCGTTGATGCGCGCGACGAAGGGGCAACCGTCCAAGTGTCCTTTTCCCAGGCGCGCGAGATGATGAAACAGGCGATGCATAACGGCCTTGCAGCGCTTGATCTTGAACCCCTGCAAAGTAAAGTTATCGGCGCAAAGCACGAAACCTTTTCCCCCTTCGGGCAGCGCTTCTCCCTTGTTCAGGCTCCGTTTCAGGAAATAGTAGGGCGCCACAAGGAAGACTTCGTCCGTTTCCGTCGATCGAAGCCCCGCGGCGATTTCCGCCAGTTCAGCCCCCAACGTCGGCGATTTGGGGTCGAATTCCCTACAAGAGTCGCTTTGTTCCAGTTCAGGATACCGGGTGAGCACCGCTTCCTCGGACTGCGCCCGTAGGAGCACGCAGAAACGGGGAGAAGTCCGCAAGATTCCGCCCAACTCAAAGCACTCCAATTCCCACGCTTCCTTGATGTAGTGCAAAGCCGCGCGGCCCGTCCGCTCCTCATCCGAGTCGGCCAATGCCTGCACCGTAGCATGAGCGTGGGGCACCAATTGGTCGCCCAGGCGTTTCAGCTCTTCGTCATCCACGAATGCCACATGCGCCGCCTGCACTACGCTGTCCACGGCCACGACTTCAAGTACGTGACGTTTGCGATCGAAGGGATGATGGTCACCGCTCCATTGATCGTAGGTGAGAACCTGTAGCTCCCTCTTCAAAGCTTCGGACAAGCCTTCGATCCCGTCTTCTCCCGATAGGTTTTCCGTTGGGATGATCACCGTTTTGCAACCCGCGTCGTAGGCCGTTTCGAGCTTGATGTCCAACCCACCCACTCCGGTAATCCTGCCGTGTGTGTCCACTTCGCCGGTCATTGCAACATCGCGTCGAACCTTGCTGCCGGAAAGCACCGAGGCTAAAGCTAGAGCGATGGCGCCTCCGGCGGATGGGCCGTCCTTGGGCGTCGAGCCTCCCATGAAATGAAGGTGGATCGGCGCTTCCACATGTTGAACGTCGAGGCCCAATTCCTCCGCACAGTCCAGGATCGCCGTAGTGGCCACTTTGCGGCTTTCATCCATTATGCGCTCAATGTTACCGGTCGCGTGTACCATGCTCAAGAAGCTTTGGCGGGTTTCCGTGGAATCCCCAAGGTGTATCCCGGTAGCTTGAACAGGAATAAGCGAACCGACCCCGTGCTCGACATTGATTCCCAGGGCCATCATCTCTCCGCGCCGGTCCTCTTCGTTGATGGGCCGCGGCCCCTTCGGCGTGGTCAGGTAGTCCTTGATCTTTTCCCTCGATAGTCTGAACGGTTCCTTGCCGTTTGCCAGGAACTCCTTCCGGGAGATCCTGAGAAAAAGGGTTCGGACGATGCGTTCCAACTCACGGACTCCGGCCTCGTGGGTATAGGTCTTTATGAGATACCGCATGAGTTCCGCTTCATCCGCGGGATCCAGATATACCTGGTCCTCGCCTATTTGGTAGCGTTCCCGGACTCTTCGAATGAGGTGTTCGCGCGCTATCGCCACCTTTTCTTCTATACTGTAACGATCCAAAAGCACGACTTCACATCTGTTGAGTACAGGTGGGGGCACGGTCTCCAAGGTGTTGGCGGTAAGCACGAAATGGCAATTGGACAGGTCGATGTCCACCGTGGTTTCCGTGTACTTGTCGTGGTACAAGTGATTCTGCTCGGGATCGAGGATTTCCAGAAGCGTCGCGACAGCGAATTTCTCGACCTTATCGGCCTCGTCCATTATGAACATCCCGTTCATGATGCCGGTTTTGATAAGGCCTTGCACGATGGCGCCTGGATTGGATCCTTCGTAAGTGAACCCGTGGCCCTTGAGATCCGCCTCGTCGCGCATCCCGCCGAGGGATATCTTGTGGAACGGGATCTTAAGGTTCAACGCCACCGATATGGCGAGTGACGTCTTACCCACTCCCGGGGGGCCGACAAAGAGGAAAGCGCTGCCGTTCCTGCGCCACGCCCCGGCCGTGTCATCCCGGTAGCGATGGTACCGCCATATGAGGTTGGAAAAGAAATCGCACAAGGTCTCTTTGGGTTTCTGGAGTCCGTAATGGGTCGAATTGATGCCTTTTTCGAATTCCTGGGGCGATACTTCGATCTTTTGGATCTTGCCCCAAGGTATGGCGAGGAGGGTTTCGATGAGCTCGCTGTATTTGGACCCACTGTGTCCCACCGCGTTGAGCCGGTTTTTCTCGATTACTTCAATTACCTGTCTGGGGTACTTTGGGTCGTTTCTTGCGTCGAGTATCCGGTCCTTGAGGCTTTTCACCACCGGCTCGGCAGGCTTCGGCACGGCAGTCGCTGGAGTAGGAGTCGGTTTCTCCTGAACGGCCTCCCCGTCGAAAGGCGAGGGCAGCTTTTGGAGAGCGTCCTTGAACATGTCGAACACGGGCTTCCATTCCCTCGTTTCGAGACTGCCTTCCGGAAGGCCCAGTTCTTGGAACATGTGAATCAAGCCCCACCGGTTCTTGAATTCCTCAAAAATGGCATAGCCTTCTTTTTCGTCCCGCTCCACCGCTATGCCGAACAGACGCAGCATCATTCTAAGGAACGCGGCCCTCTTCAAGAGCGAGTAGGCAGTGTCCCGGCTTCTGCGGTAATACACTCCCAGCAGCTTGGTCTTCAGCTCAGTACACAAACAGGGAAACAAGTCCCTGAGAAACCGTTCGGGCACGTCCGCCAATATCCCGACATAATCGTTGAGCAGGCCGGACGCGACATTGGTGACGGGTCTTTCCTGCTCCGATTGGTCGAACAGGGCCAAATAGGGTCGGCCCTTGAGCCCGCTCATTTCGTCGGCGAGGGAGCTGCGAAGGGCGCGATAGAACGTCGGGTCATTGACGCGGCGATCCATGGCAAAGGCCGCGTCGGAATTCAGGACTTCGGTCTCGGTGCTTTCCGGATAGAGAAGGTGTTCGACCTGATGGCGAACCATGAATTCCGCGAACGCGAACATCTTGCGTTCGTCCGGAGTCCCCGTTCCGAGCGCGGCATCGGGGCTCGTGGGCATAACGAACGCGAGGTAATCGAAGACCCGCTCATGCACGTGAATGATCCACTTGGAGTCCTTTCGCGTGACGAAGCTGACCCCTCTGATGAGGTTGCCGTCGTCCTCCAGCCGCTCGAATGCTATGTTCTCGCCCACTCTGGCGGTTATGATGGGGTCGGTGCCCCTGTTCTTCCTGAAAAACGGAAGTACGCGGCGAACCAGGATGGCTCTAAGTAGTTGAATGACCCGATCGGCGTGTTCGGGACGGGGAACGGGAAGGCTGTCGAGAACCGTGTGGTCGAATTCCAGAGGAAACATGACGGAGCCTCGTCGGCGGACCAATACGGACGTATGATTGCGGCATTCACCGCATGATCATCGGAGAGCCGAAACGACCTGCGGAAGACGGCCAAGGCCGCCTCGACCCGTGTCGGCAAGGAATATCTTTATTGCGGTAGGCATGAGGATGCAAGCTTTCATCGGCAAGAAAGACGGCCGCGGTCGATTTTTCCCCCGACCGCCGTATGATGCGTCAGCGGGAGCCATTTAGCTCTCTTAACCGTTCACAGTGCCGGCATCCAGCCGGTCTCACACCCCAATATGGTAGCGCCGGCATCTTGCCGGTCTCACACCCCGATGCATGAGGAAACCCCATTGCCGCAAGCGTTGTCGCGGTAAGACCGGCGGGACGCCGGCGCTACCATAAGAAATCCGACGCGTGTTTCCGGTGGGTGGGACCGGCTGCCGGCCGGTCCTCATGCCCCCAAGCTACACTGTAATGGTGGTATCGAAGAATCAACCGCAGACGCCTTAGACGGCATGTAAGCCGTTAAGGGCAACGGCATTGCGTGGCAGGCGGGGGTGGGCGGACAAAACCTTCGTCAAAGACCACCACGGCGACTTCGGAACGCCCTACCGGGCGTCCTCGACTTCCAGGACGCCGCATTGCTCGACTATCAGATCAATAAGCTCCAACAGGCCCGCTGTTTGGCCTTCCAACTGTTCGATCTCGACCTTCCATCGTTTGACGTCTTCAACGAGTTCGGCCAGTTCCTTTTCCTGCTGCTCGACTATGCGTTCGGCCGCGGCGACGTCCTGACCCAGCTTGGCGGCCATTTCCTCGAGGGCCTGACGCCGTTTGTCCTTCACCAGGATCTCGTCGCCCCAGAATTCCTCGTCCGATCGGAGGGCCTCGATCTGTTTCCCCAGCTTATCGGCTATCCCGGCAAGGGACTCGACATAGTCCCGGGTTTCCTTGGTCTGTTCTATGCGTTGTTCCAGCTTTTCCTCGAGTTCGTTTATCTGGGCTTCCTGGAGTGTTGCATCGATTTCCACTTTGGTTTTGACTCCGGTCAGGGTCTTGACGACTTGTCGCAGCGGTTCGACGTATTTCTTGAAGGCTTCGTTCCCGGTCTCTTCCTGCTTCAACGCTTCCTCGCGTTCGCCCATCCGAGCGGCGGACTCTTCATAATATCCTTGAACGAATGATGGCTTTTCAGGGTCGCTTCCCTCGGCGCCGGCGCACGACGGTGGGGCGGCGGGTTTGGCATCGCGAAAGTAGGTCTCGATCTCCAGGAGATCGGTGCTGCCCGCCGTCTCTCTCGCTTTCTTCTTGAGATACTTGGACACGACGATCCCGCACGCGGGACATTCGTCGAACTCCGTGGTTTGGCTTTGCCCGCACGAGGGACACTCCCAGAGTGTGTCCACCGGGCCGACCTCGATGGGGCCTGATCGGACGTCCACATCCATGTCCAGGTCCAGTTCGAGCATGTCCTTTCGCACGTCGACCGTTTCGTCGGACATGTCCGGGCGGGTTTCGATATCCGATTCCTTGATCAACCCTTCCACCACCAACTGATCGAGGACGTTCTGCAACCCTTTGGCCGACAGCCCGTGTTTTTCCATCAACTGAAAGTCGTTGAGTCCCGCGTGGATATCGGCGACGAGCTGGGTCGCGTTGAGTTGCTTCAAGATCCCCGTCCCCGCGAGCTTCTTGAGCAGGCTCTGTAACCCCTTTACCGACAGGTTGTATTTTTTCATTAGGGTCAGGTCGTCCACACCCGCCCTTATATCCTTGAGGGCTTCCATGGCATCGATCTTGGGTTTGGCGTTCATCGGCTTCCCATGCACCTTTTTTCGGAGGGTCGGCAATGAGTAATAATTCTGAGTCTTCGTACCGAGAGCAAATAATCGCAATATCTTTGGGGGCCAAGGCCGAATATCTCGCAAGTCAGGTCATGAAGGAGACGTCCGCCGAGTCCCTGAGTCTACAATAGGATCATATCACACTTGTAACCACTTGTAAAGTCATAGAAATTATGAGGGACTACAGAACCGGTCGCTCCTGTCCTTACCGGTTCAGGCAAACCGCCGACGGAGGAGCCCGTGGACGGTCCCGGACGCGCCGCCCCCACCGGTAGAGTGCAAAAATCCCCGGCCAATAGCCCTAGACGGACCGCTGTCGGCGGAAAAATCGTAATTCCGCGACCTGGCCGCTTGACAACAACCCGCCGTTGCGATTATTCTCTTGTGGCTACGGTCCCATCGTCTAGTGGCCTAGGACACCGCCCTCTCACGGCGGAGACACCGGTTCGAAACCGGTTGGGACTGCCAAAGATTACAGGCCCTTAAAAAATCAACCAACACGTTAGCGGGCCGTTCTGCTAACACCTTGCTAACCGACGGCACCTGCTACCATGATTTGAGTCTCTCCGTGATTGAAAGTCATGCGGTCTATTGCCACTAGCAGCTCCTCATCGCTTATCAAACCGTAACCTTCATGGATTCCCTTGCCTGCCGATGAATGCCCCATTATCGCCCGTTCGATTTCCGGGTGGACTCCGGAACGCCGAGCATTGGACTTCCACGTGTGACGCAAGTCGTGGAAGCGCGGGGGAGGGTTGAAGCCTAGCCCGGCAATGCCCCTCTTCCAACACCACCGGATCCGCTTGGCATCATCCAAGTCCCGACCGTCGCGGTGGAACACGTGATCCAGCCCCACCAAGCGGTCAGCTCGGCGAGCCTCCAAAATGGGCAATAAATCCCTATGGATGGGGACCCTTTTCCACCAGCCTTCCTTTACCTCCTTTGGCGCCAAAGTTATGATCCGTTTCTTGAGATCGGTCCGCTTCCAAAGCATTCCCACGACCTCACCTCTACGCATCCCCGTATAGTACGCCGTCTGCGCTATCGGCCGGTACCAATCGGGTAGTACGGTAAGTACCCGCTGAAAATCCGCCCAGCTTATATAACTGTGCCTCTTGGCGGCTTTCTCCGAAAGTGGCGCAACCAGGCGGGCAGGGTTGGTTTCCACGTGCCGCATTTCCACGAGTACCTGAAAGACGCGGGACAGTGTGCTCTTTTCTCGGTTGACCGTGGCGGCGGCCGCCCCCTCCGTCGACCGTGCAAGCTGGTACTCTCTGATCTGGGGCACCCACAATTCCTTTACGGGCTTGTCCTCACCGAAAAAATGCAAGAGATTCTTCAGACACTGACGTGTCCTTTCTCGATTCTTCGCGGTTGTGAATCCCGGATAATCCCGGCACAGCTCAATTGCCTTCCAGAGCGTGAGCGTTTCCGCGGGGCGGGCCCGATCCGGGGCCAAGTCCGACGGCAATTCCCATCCTTGGTTCACGAAAATACCGACGCAAGCCGCTCTGGCTGCCGGATCCAATGCCCGGTAGTCGCGCGCATCAAGCGCGACCTTAAGCTGTCGTTCGATTGCATGGGCCACCGCTTTGGTCGTAGCTCCCTCAAGTTTTATCCATACCTGTTTTCCGCCGAACGGGCGGATTGCCAGGCTCCATGATCGACCTCGTTTGACGATTGCCATTGCCTCTTCTCCATTGAAAATTGCGGGCCACGTCGGGCCCTCGGCCTCAAACTAGCCGAACAGTGACCTCAACTTTTCGTCTAATGCCTTGCCGCCCGCGGCAGGCGTTCTCCCTCCTTTCGTGCTGTGTGGTTTCGGGGGGTCGGGGCGTCGGGCTCTTTCATTCGTGCGGCGTGCGTTCGGGGTTCCGGCGGTCGCGGTTCTCTTCTCCACGAATGCCCGCACTGCGTCCTCCGTGAAACGCCTGACTTGCGGCGTGATCATCACGTAGTCCACGGCGCCGGTCCGAGCCAGCTCATGCACGAC
>JAZDOF010000183.1:0-7252 GCA_043799015.1 Pseudomonadota bacterium
TCTTTACGAATGGAAGCGCCGGAGCTCTTCATCGGAAGGAATTAAGAGACTTACCAAAATTTTCTACCTCTACGTCCCTCTCTTAAACCCCGATCATTTTCTCGAACAAACCCTTTGGTTGTTTAGACTTTTCTGCAATCGCCGAACTGCGATTCTCATACTCCTTGCCGCGCCCGGGGCCTGCTATCTCGTCATCGACGGTCTGCCGAGAGTACAAAGCGATTACCTGAACTTCTTCAATCTCTCGAACGTGGCTACTCTGTGGATTACCATTGCTTTCACTAAGCTGGTACATGAGTTGGCGCACGCGTATACCGCGAAAAGCTTCGGATTGGAGGTCCCGGTTTTCGGTGTGGGACTCGTTCTCTTTTTTCCGGTGCTGTATTGCGACACGACCCAGGCTTGGACCTTGGCGGATCGGCAGAGAAGAATGGCCATTTCGGCGGCGGGGATCGCCGCGGAGGTTGTTCTCGCTGTCGCGGCCGTTTATGTCTGGTACTTTACCCGGCCCGGTCAGCTCAATTCCATGGCATTCTACGTCATGACCTTCTCCTTGATATCAACCATCGTTTTCAACGGCAACCCCCTCAGCAGGTTCGACGGATATTTCGTACTGATGGATTATCTCCGGATTCCCAACCTGGCGGCCAAGGCGATCGGGTACCTCAAGTACCTCTGGATGAACGGGGTATTGGGGCTAACGTCGTGGCCGTGCAACGCTGCCGACTTTAGAGAACGGATGATTTTTCTCCTTTACGGTTCGTTGGCTTACATGCAGCGCGTGTGCGTGGCTTTCGGCATAGTGATTGCCGTGTATTACCGCTTCGACAAACTGTTGGGCCTGACCCTCGCCATACCGGCTGTGTTCATGTTCATCATCAACCCCGTCGTCAGAGGGAGTAGGACCCTTGCCGACAACGCGGGCATGATCCGCCCGAGGCTCGTGGGCGCTACGACTGCGGCCATTGTGCTGGTGGTGATGCTTGGAGTGCTGGTAAAGCCTTGGTCTTCAAAATCGATCTATCCGTGTTACATGGCGTCGGCCAAGTCCCAGAAGCTGACGGCCCCACTCTTAACCACGGTTACCAAGGTCAACGTGAAGGAAGGGAGTGCGGTACAGGCCGACGAGGTGCTCTTTTCACTGGACCCGGAAGACCTTCAAGTTGCTCTGATTGAAAGGGAAAGCGAACACGGCATTCTCAAGGAAGAGCTTCAAGGTCTATTGGTGAGCAAGGAATGGGCCTCGGCGCCGGCAAAGGACATGGAACTTCGTCAGAAGGAATCGGAAATCCATCGCATCCGCCGTGATTTGGCCATCGCCGCAAACGGGGTCCTTGCGCCGTTCGACGGGGTTGTCGCTCGTCTCAGCCCGTTGCTCCAACCGGGTTACCAGCCGGGGGAAGGGAAGATAGTAGGGGAATTGCAGTCCGTGACGCAGGGCGTTATACACGCGTTCGTATCGGAAGGGGATATCGAGACCATCGGGGCGATGAGCGCGGTAAAGGTTTGGTTCCCGGTCGGAACCGGGGCCGAATTCTCCGCGGTAGTGCAGGACATCCGAATGTTCAGCGAGAAGGACCTTGGTGATACTCCTTTCACCGTCATGATGGGGGGAGAGGCCATGACCGAGGCCGTTCAAACGCCGGGAACGCGAAAGGGCAAAGGTCGTACGGCGCCGTTGGACGCGCAGTACGTCGTCTCCTGCTACTTCGACAACGAGAATCTGGGGATACCGATGGGAATGACGGGGCGCTTGGTGGTGTCTCAGCCCCCCAAGAGTATGGTTACAAGGGTTATCGACGGGGCCCGTCGGACTTTCAACCGTGAGACCCTCTTCTAGGCCGCCGCGTGCGGAAAGACGACGAACCATCAATCGGGTCCGAACAGGCCCGCACCGTGAGAGGTGGTGCCGATATGCCGGAAGCCGAAGGCGTTACGAGAACTCACAATGAAGTCCCGGGGGAACCGGTAAAGGCCAAGAATGCGGCACGTCGCCCGTCGATGCCCAACGCGTCCGATGCGGCCTTGAAGCTTGCGCGTAGGGCAATGGAGGCAGAGGACCCGGACAAGCTTTACTTTCTTCTTACCAACGATACCCGCAGCCTTGTCGAGTTTGACCGGGCCTTTCTCATCCTGCACCTAGGAGGCGAATCAGGTTGCGTCGCGGTCAACAACCAACCGACCGTGGAAAAGAAGTCTTCTTATTCCAGAGAGTTTAACGAGCTTGCCCCTGCACTAGCAAACCAAGACAAGACCATCTTGTTGTCCAGCGATATGGTGGAATCCGAAGCGGGGGACGCGGAGCTTCAAGAAGAGGCCAGGGCCGCCCTGAAGGAGTACATGAACTTCTCCAAAGGCCAGTACCTCGTCTCGGTACCTCTCGTTTACGACGAAAAAATACTGGGCCAACTGCTGCTTGAATTCGTGGATTCGGCCAGACCGGACAGGGGAACCATCGCCGCCTTGCTTACCGCCGCGCCGGTGTTTGCAGCGGCCTTGGCTCAAAAGTGGGTGGAGGTATCACGTCCGGACGTACGTTCGTTGCTCGACGTGGGGCAAGGCACGCCGGCCGGATCACGCCCCGCTTGGATCCGCCGCATAGCCATACCGGGGATCGCGGTCTTGGCCATTGTTTTGGTTCTTTTCGTGATTCCGGTTACTTTTCGAGTCGGGGGCGAGGCTGAAGTCATCCCGAGGGAAACATACCGGGCTTTTGCCAAAATGGATGGAATCGTCGAGAGCGTCCTGGTGGAGGGGGGAACCGAAGTTCACAACGACCAGCCGATCGCCGAGATGGATACCACCGACATCGAGTACGAGCTTCTGAAAGCCAGCCGAGAGATAAAGATACTCGGACACGAGATATCCGTTCTGGGGGGAGAAGCTTCTTACAATTCCGCCAAGCTGACCGCACTGAAGATTGCGCAATTGAAAAAGAGTCGCGCCGGGGAGATGTACGAATTTCTGAAACGCAGAAAGGAATTTCTCACGATTACCTCTCCCGTGAAGGGGATTATCGTTACCAAGGGAATTGAGGCTCTGCGCGGCAAGAGCTTCAAGAAAGGAGAGTCCTTTTGCGAAATAGCGGTCCCGACCGAGATGACGGCCGAGGTCCGGGTGCCCGATGATCGAGTGAGCTACGTCAAGGTGGGGCAAAAGGCTCACCTCTATCTGAATGCCGATCCGGGTACCGCGTACCCGTTTGAAGTGGAGGAAATCGCGCCGATTGCCGAGGTGTTTCCCGTGCTTGGAAACGTGTACCCGGTGAGAGGACGATTCAAGGACCCTCCTGATTTCGTCAAGCTCGGGATGAAAGGAGTCGCAAAGATAGATGCAGGTACTGCCCATCTATGGCACATAATCACGGAACGCCTGCTTACGAGATGGAATCAGTTCATGCTGTACTTCTAGCCGTGGGATCAGTGATCCTGCCGGGGCAACGCCGCCATTGACATCAAATGCAAGGGGACGCACAATTGGTCAAGGCGCCACGGACGCACGTGTAAGGGAGCACCCATAAAGCGCGTTCGCTTCTCCCCACGTTGCTTGTCACGGGAAACGGTAACAAGCGCATAAGAGGCTTAGACGGCCATGTGGAGGGAGTCATGGGCACACGTCGTTCTACAAGAGATTTCGGGAAGATCGAATTCGAGGGGCTTGAAACCCGCATCGTCTTTGACGCATCGATTGAAGGGGCCGATGATCAAGACCTAGCGGCCGAATCCGTAGCTCATCAAAGCACGGACGGGGGTGTCGCGCGGCACTGGGATGATCGTGCGGATTCCATGGACCCACGTGACCATGTGGGCGAGGAAATGGTAACGCTGGGTTCCAATACCGTTGCGGGAGACTTTGTGACGTCCTTTTCCCAGTGGGAGCAGGCCCAACCGGAAGGTTCAATCGGAGACGACGGCGGATCATCTTATTATTTCAAAGGAGATGACTCGGGTAACGTCGAGTCTATGGTCGAAGCCGATGTCGATGTGGCAAGCGGCAGCGTTGTTGTTACGGGTTACGACGCCGCTCTGAATCGTACGGATTCGCTGGAAATCGAGGTGGATCAAGATGGACGGCTCTCCGTAACGCGGTTTGGCGACGATTATCTCATGAATGATCAGTTCGAGGCGGATGCCGGAGAAGAAGGCCAAGGCGAAGAGAAAGAGGAGGATCAGTCCGGGAGCCGGCAGGAAGGGGTGAGATCCGAGGCGGACGTTCTGAAAGAAGTGGGAGACGCATCGGACCAGGATCTCTATGAGAAGCTCGACCACAATTCCGAAGAAGATGTGTTCGAGGAAGTCGGGAAGTCCGGCGACGCTCAAGCCCAAGAAAACTTAGAAGACGCAAGCGAGCAGAAGCAGTACGACGAAGACGGTCGCGAGAAGGAGGAAGGCAGGGCCGAGTCCAAGGTGGAGGCTTACGCCAGGGTGGGCGGTGCGACACCGGACGATACGGGACCCTCTTCACCCGTGGGTCATGACTCCGGTCAAAACGGGTTCGATGCGCTCGACGAATTCGCAGGCGACGATTCGGACTCACACACGTCGGATCCCGACGATCAGGAAGGCGAGGAATTCGATAAACCGGGGATCACCGAAACGTCCCCTTATGAACCACATGGTCCATCCGATTCCGGCCGACCCGAGTTCATCGCCGCCGCCTATGATCAGCCGGACGATTATCACGGGGTTGCACCCGGGGATCACCAGCATATTCCCCAGTTCGAGGCGGGCGATTCCGAACCGGCCGATTATCGTTACGGGGCGGGCATCGCGGACGATGGCCGGTCCGCGACCGACTACGACGGATCCAAGTATGACGACGCTTTCGAGGCCGACGCGGCTACCGATCAGCCCGATGATAGGGCGGACTTCGCCGACGATTCCACGTCGTCGGGGGAGCCTTTCGTCACTCATCAAGTTGAGCCGGAGGGTGGAGAGTATTTCGCTTTTGACCCCTCGCAGCACTTCGGTTATGGGGATGATCGGGAAACGGCGCACATGGATTCGCACCCCGCGGGGGACAACTACCTCTCGGTAAGCTCGTTCGATCGGTCGCGCACAATAATAAATGAAGCCCTATATGACGGCGAAGGTGCTTTGGTTGAGAAACGAGTGTTCGATACGCAGGGCAACTTTCATCACGCCGAATCGTATGCGTACCACGAGAACGGTAGTGAACGTATGATCACCATTTCAATAGACAAACCCGTTTATAGCGAAGAATACGATGCTGAAGGAAGCCTTGTATCGCGAACCGCTTCGGTGGTTGAGGGCGGGCTGGAATGGATGACGGTCACCGATTCCGACGGCAATTTACTTTCAAAGACCCGGGCTTCCTGATGGCGTTCGGCCCGGTATTCCGGAGGAGGTGCATGTGACGGCATTGATGCCCGTTATTGAGTCCGTGACGACCGATCCCCTTGTACGCAGTTGGTTCCCCTCCCAACCCGTGCCGCTCAATCCCCTCGCCGTTCCGTTGCCGGGAGTAGACGGCCGCGTGCTGATTCACCTGCTTCTCACGACACGCGAAGACCTTGGCGGAAATGATTTCGAGCTGGTTCCGGGCGCGTTCTTCTGTTGGGAGTGGCCATCGTGGAAGTTGGCCGCTATGATCAACCTCGACGTTATGCCGGGTTTGCCGGAAGTGCGGCTGCATCCCGGCCACGCTGCCGATCCGGCTTTCGTCGAGAGGGTCGAGCGGGCTTGTCGAGCGGGCTCCACCCCACCGGTTCCCGGCTCCCGGGTGCGAGGCGTTTACGATGCGATCTCGGCTAGGCTCGACCCCGCCGGCCTCCGGTATCGCACCCCGTTGGCCGCTCGAAGAAAGATCACGCTGAAGCAGGCCCTGGAAGCCGCTCAGAAGGCTATGGCAGGCAAGTCGGGCAGGCTACCCGGCCCGGAGAGCCCTTCTTCCGTGGCGCAACGACTTTCGGCGCGGGATGGAGCCGACGACACACTGGATTTAACTGATTTTATACGAAAGATGGAGGACAGGTGAGTCGCGTAACCGCGTCCATGAGGCGCGGGTGGTTAAGCGCTATCGGAAGTGCCGACCGACCGGTATGATGACGAAGAAGCCTTTTGGATTCCCGTGCGACCTGTTGAATAAGAAATGCGCATCATTTAGTTGTTTGCGTACGGGAGGATGAGCGATGTGATCCTCCTCTTCGAGGCCTTTGTTTAGGGAAAGTGAACCACGCGCCCGGTGTGACGTTCGAAACGGTATCATGCGGCCGGAAGCGAAAAACTATTGGAAAGAGATTAGTTCGATTAATTCTTCGCGAGAGAAATGCTTCAGGATTCCTTGATCGTCTTCTCGGACTACGGAAGCCATAAGTTCCCGCTTACGGTTGATCAGTAAGTCGATCCGTTCTTCGAGGGTGTTTTCCGTGATCAGCTTGAAGACTTGTACCCCCCTACGCTGGCCGATCCTGTGTACTCGGTCCGTGGCCTGATCTTCACGAGCTGAGTTCCACCAGCGATCGTAGTGAATTACCACGGAGCCGCCGGTGAGATCGATTCCCAATCCGGATGCTCGCAGAGAAGCGGTGAACACCATGCAATCCGGGTTGTGGTTGAATCGGCTTATGGGCTCCGCCCGGTTTCTTGTGCTTCCCTTAATGGTCGCGAAGCCTATGTTGCGGTCCTTGAGGTATGATTCGATCAACGCCAGCATCTTCACATACTGACTGAATACGACGACCTTTTGGCCCGAGCCCAAGCCTTCCTCCAACAGTTCCACAAACAGGTCCCACTTCCCGGACGCATATTTCGTGTAGTCGTGCTCCTTGTCGCCCAGCATGGCGGGATGGTTGCATATTTGCTTAAGATAGTTCAGTATTGCGAATACATGCATATAAGGGACTTTTTGATCAGGGTCTTTCAAAGTCCGGACCAGGTCTTGGCCCCTGTTCTCAACTATGTCCTTGTAGAACCGAACCTGATCGGCACTGAGAGAGCAGCGTCGCAGATCCTCGATCTTGGGAGGGAGTTCTTTCAGGACTTGCTCCTTCTTACGCCGCAGCACAAAGGGATGGACCATCCTATAGAGTCTGCGTTCGGCATCCTTGTCCGCCTGCTCCTCCACCGGCGCCCGAAAGCGTGTCTCGAAAAGTGAGTCGGACGGCAAATAGCCCGGCAATACGATGTCGAAGAGGGCCTTGAGATCCATGAGGGAGTTTTCAATGGGAGTACCGGTTAGACCGATGGTGCTCACCGACTGAAGTGCCTTGACCGCCTGGTAAGTCTTGGTG
>JAZDOF010000239.1:0-7302 GCA_043799015.1 Pseudomonadota bacterium
TTTCACGTGAAGTATCGCATGGATGATGGAGACCTCCAAGTTGTTGGTATCGAACCGGGGGGTGATACTCATTATGAGAATATCTCGCAAGCGGACCTTTGGTTCTCGCCCGGAGGCGAGTTGCACAAGGTCAAACTCCTCTTTCGCAACGGCAGTCGGGACGAGATCGCTTTTCAATCCTGGGCCATGCTTGCCGCCGATGATCCGGAGATCGTACGGTTGAATCGGTTGCTGGAAAGCATGCCGGCCGCTATGGTTACAGTACCTTCGGTCACCGGGCAATCCGCCCCTCCTGAGACGGAGAATTCTCACGGGCCGATGCTGTTGACCCCCGGATGCATCACGGTTACACTCCTACCTCAACTTTAAGGACCGGCGAAAGGCCGCTCGGAGGTGCATGATGGCGGAATTCCAGGTAAGAAAGACCGTGAACGAGATTAACGAAAGGATCGCACAGGGCACGGCCGTAGTGGTGACTGCGGAAGAGATGATCGGCATATCGCGTGACGCGGGCTTCGTCGAGGCCGCCAAGTTGGTCGATGTGGTAACTACGGGCACGTTCGGGATCATGTGTTCGTCGGGCGCATTTCTCAATTTCGGGCACTCCAAACCGAGAATGAGGGCTTCCAAGGTGTTCATCAACGGTGTGGAAGCCTATGCCGGCATAGCCGCGGTGGATTGCTACATCGGTGCGACCCAATTGCGGGAAGATGATCCCATGAACAAAGTATTCCCCGGCCGGTTCCGGTACGGCGGAGGCCACGTGATTGAAGACTTGGTCGCAGGCAAAGAAGTCCATCTTGTGGCCGAGTCGTACGGGACCGATTGCTATCCCAACCGCCGGCACGAATCAATGATGAGGCTCAAGGATTTTCCCGATGCATGGCTGCTGAATCCGAGGAATTGTTACCAGAACTACAACTGCGCCGTTAATCTCTCCAAGAAGACCATATACACTTACATGGGCATTTTGCGACCCGATTGCTCGAACGCGAACTACTCCACCTCGGGCCAACTGAGCCCTCTCTTGAATGACCCCCTGTACCGGACCATCGGCCTTGGCACAAGGATTTTCCTCGGTGGCGGGGTAGGGTACATAATCGGCCATGGGACCCAGCACAATCCCTCGGTGCAAAGGTCGGCAAACGGCGTGGTGATGGGCGGTGCAGGGACCCTTGCGGTCCGAGGCGATCTTAAGGGTATGTCCCCGAAGTTTCTTCGAGGGGCCTCCCTTACCGGTTACGGATCGTCTCTATGCGTCGGAGTCGGGGTTCCGATTCCGGTCCTTAACGAAGAAATCGCTCGCTTCACTTCCGTATCGGATGAGGAAATAGCGGTGCCGGTGGTCGATTACGGAGTGGATTATCCCGACGGAGTCGGACAACCCCTGGGTTACACCACCTATGCCGCGCTGAGATCGGGTGAGATCGAAATCAACGGCACTACGGTGTCCACCTCGCCGTTGTCCAGTTACCCGGCCGCAAAGGAGATTGCCGAGACTTTGAGGGAATGGATCAAGTCGAGGGAATTCACCCTGGGAGAAGCGCAAGCCCTCTTACCGTCCGTGCCCTTCGCAGGATTCGGGGCGTGATGGGCCGACAAGCCGAACGCAAGGGCGACCGTCGGTCGCTCATAGGAAGCCTTCCACCAACCGGGGATAGCGTAAAGATAATTCGGGAACGCTCCACCAGGTTCCACATGAACACATGCAACCGATCGAGTTGACTTATGTCCCGCGACAACGACACGATATTCGAGCCCCGCATTTATCGTCATTACGGACAGGGCGACCGGTTCGTCGCTTTTCGGGTCACGGTCTCACAGTCGGACTTGTTCATTAAGGCTCGGATGGTCCTGGTCAATGAGGCGACCAGATTGACCCGTGAAAGTCGAAGCCGGGTGGAATCGGCCATTACGAGACGGAAGGATTTCTTGACGAGCTTGGTTCCCATCGCAGAACACCCTGGGGACTCTCCTCTGGCATCGCGCATGATCGCTGCGGGCCGGAAGGCGGGGACCGGGCCCATGGCCGCCGTGGCAGGAGCGGTCGCGGATTACGTGGGTCGAGGTCTGTTGGAATGGTCGCTCGAAGTAATAGTGGAAAACGGAGGAGATATCTTCCTCAAGGTGGATCATCCCATAAAAGTGGGTTTGTTTGCCGGCAAATCCCCGTTCAGCAACAGAATCGGAATTCGTATCAAACCGATCGGGATACCCAGGGCCGTTTGCACATCGTCCGGCACGGTGGGGCACTCACTCAGCCTGGGGAAGGCGGATGCCGCTACCGTGCTGTCGCGTGACGCCATACTTGCCGACGCTGCCGCCACCGCAATGGGGAACATGATCCTGGAGACCGAGAACTTGAAGAAAGCCGTGGAATGGGCCATGAACATCCCGGGCGTGGACGGAGCGTTGGCCGTGCGTGGAGATAAGATCGCGGTAATGGGGGATGTGGAGTTGGTTTCCTTGGGCGACGAGTAAAATCGGGGCCCTTTCATACCGGTGGCCGCGGAAGCTCAAACACGGTTCAAGGCGACGTCCAGCCGTTCCTTCCAAGCCTTGATATCGTTGATGGCCCGCTCCGCTATGAACTCTTTCCTTTTCTTTCGGGGGACCCCTTTGGGCGCCGGCTCGATCAGGCCGAAGTTAACGTTCATCGGCTCGTATTTTGTGGTCCGTATGGTCCGGGTATGCTTCATCAGCGCCCCCATAGCCGTAGTGGAAGGGGGAAGTTCGGGTTCCAGACCCATTGCCGTGAAGGATGCAGCGAGACCCACCGCCAAGCCTGACGCCGTGGATTCCACATATCCTTCGACTCCGGTGATCTGTCCTGCAAAGAAAACATGCCCTAGGGACCGGAGACGGGAGTATTGGTCCAGCACATTGGGCGCGTCCAGATAGGTGTTTCGGTGCACTGATCCGAGGCGGGCAAAAACCGCATTCTCCAAGCCCGGTATCATGCGAAAAACGCGCTCTTGGGCACCGTGCGTCATTTTGGTTTGGAACCCCACCAGGTTGAAAAGCGTGCGCTCCCTGTTTTCCGCCCTAAGTTGTACCACCGCATACGGTCTTTCACCCGTGGCGGGATCAACCAAACCCACGGGCTTCATGGGACCGAAGGCAAGGGTTTCCGGGCCTCTTCGCGCTAGTTCCTCCACCGGAAGACACCCCTCGAAGTGCGGGATTTTTTCGAACGGGTGAGGCTCTACCTTTTCCGCATCCAAGACGGCCTGAACGAACCGCCGGTATTGCGTTTCGTCCATGGCGGCGTTGAGGTAATCCCCCTCCCCGTCTTCGTAGCGCGACGCGTTGAAGAGCCGCCCCATGTCCAAAGATTCGGCCTCCACTATGGGCGCTATGGCATCGTAAAACGAGAGGCCGCCGGAACCCGCCGCTTCGGCGATGCTCCCCGCCAACGCATCGGACGTCAGCGGTCCGCCGGCAACTATTACCAAGCCTTCCTTCTCGGATGGGAGGCTCCGGATCTCGCCCCTCCGCACTTCTATGAGTTCGTGCCCTTCCAGCCGTTCCGTAATGTAGCGGGAGAACAGACCCCTATCTACGGCGAGTGCCTTCCCCGCAGGCACCGAGACCGCTTCAGCGGCCTCCATTATGAGTGACCCCAGAATGCGGAGTTCTTCCTTCAGCAACCCCGCTGCGGATGTCAATGCGGCCGATCGAAGGGAGTTGGAGCATACAAGTTCCGCCAAGTCTTTGGATGTGTGGGCCGGGGAATAACGATGCGGCTTCATCTCCATCAAACGCACGCGTATGCCTAGTCCGGCCGTTTGCCAAGCGGCTTCGCAGCCGGCGAGTCCTCCCCCGACTATGGTTATGGGGCCGGTTGTTGAATTCAACGTGATGTGTCTCCGTACCCGAGTGCCCGTGTCCCGGCATTCCGTTCGTCGATCTCAGAATATCATAGCGAGTATTCTTCTGCCCAGCCCTGTTTCCCCGACCTTCGGCCCGCTTGCGGCGATCTTCTCCCTCTTGAAAAACGGATTGGGCGACGGGCCTTTGTCGGCTTTGGCCCGAATTATCGGTGCCTTGGCAATCAGTACGGGGCGCGCCTCATCCACCAAGGCGACCTTCACCGGAGCCGTTCCCGGGCGTACCATATCAAGTCTCTTGGCGGCCTCCAAGGAAAGGTCTATGTTGCGACCGTCGATGAACGGGCCTCTATCGTTTATCCGCACAAGCACTTCTCGATTGTTGTTCAAATTGGTTACGCGCACCATGGTATTAAGAGGGAGCGTTTTATGGGCCGCGGTAAGCTTGTGCATGTCGTAAACGTCTCCGGAGGACGTCTTGCGGCCGTCGAATCCGGGACCGTACCATGAAGCCTTACCGCTTTCCGAAAACCCCTCCGAGACGGTCTTCATGGGTTGGTACGTCTTCCCGAATACGGTGTATGAACCGGCAGGTTTTTCCTTGGTGACGGCCGCTTGATGGGCGCATCCGGAGAATACCGTGCAAAACAGCATATATGTCAAGAATAGTTTTAGCGTCTTCGTCATGGCATACTTAGTCAATTACATCATCTTATTGCTCTATTAATTCAAAATAGCATAACAAACACCATGATGTCAACGTCGCGCTTGACCCGATTAAGTCGATGATGGAACCACCGTTGCGCCGAAGAGAAACCGCCTCAAGCGTTTACACTGATTCCTTGACGCATCGCAGGAAGCAGGTGTAATCTTGGGGACTGACGGTACTATTGTATCGTATCGGTCAAGCACCCGTGACCGGGGATGGGGAGTGTGGAGTCTGACCCGATGTTCCGGAGCCGCATAAGTATTTTCTTTGCCGTCTCGTATCTCCTGTGCCTCACCGGCTGTGATCCGGAGGCATTGGTAAAGCGCAAGACGCCGGAATTCCTTCAGGAGGCGCTTACTTTTTCATCAACCCACCAGTCCTCGAAGACCGGGGTCGGCACACCGGCACGCAAGCATGCTCAGATTCAGGGGGACCCAACAATCGAGATCCTTTCTCCTAGGAAGGCTCAATCGTTCCCTTCGGGCCTGGACGTCGTCTTTGAGGGGCGCGTCAAGAGACCCGACGGATCGTTTGCTGACGGGAAGAACCTGGCGTGGCGAGCGGTTGACACGAAAACATCAGTATCCGTTGATTTGGGGAGGGGGACAAAGGTTGCCAAAGCCCTTGATATAGGAACCTACCGGGTCGATGTCGACCTTGTCTCGGCGGAGGGCGCCAAGCCCATAAAGCAGACCGTTGATTTCAGGATCACGCCGGGGGTCACCGGGAAGATATTATACAGCGGCTCGAGTTTGGCAAACGTCGAACTGGTTCTAACCGGCTTGGACGGATACGATGTCATATCCAAAGGTAAGTCGGGACAGGACGGCCTTTTCGGACTGGAGATCCCCAGAGAGGGAGCCTTCAGGCTGCGGGCCACCCTAACGGGGTTCGGTTTTGAACCCCCCTTGCAGGTCGTGAGGTTCGATCCCAAGGCCGGCCCGGTCATTTTTCGGGCGGGCAAAGGAGAGGCCCGGGATATCAGGCTGACCTCCTCAGTGCAATCCGATGAGCCTCTGGAGCTGGTTTGCCCCCTACAGAAGCCGTTTCTAAGAACCTGGATCGCAACGGAATTCCCGATTAAGAGGCTTTCCGCCTTTCTTGTACCGGCCGTTAACCCTGAAGAAAGTACTTTGGTAATCGCCGAATTGACTTCAGACAGAGAAGCCATGAAGGGAGGGGCTCCCAACGAAGAGAAGGTGATCCCGGTCTCTATTCCCGAGGCTGCCGCCAAAGGCTTCCGGACCAATTATTATCGCGTTCGTGTGAAGATCTGCGACGAGAAGGACAACGAATTCAGCTCGGAGTCGACGAAACCCGTGGCGGTGAACATCGAGCAATGCATTGAGCAGGCGCTCCGACGGGCGGTTGAGGTCCACGAAAAGGGCAATCCGACGGCGGCTATCGAAAAATACAACTCCGTCGTCGAGCTTCGCGAAACGGTGGGGGAAGGCGGGACCGTTTCGGAACTCATGGCCAAGACTTATTTCGACCGGGGTCTTGCCCATCTCCAGTCGGCCATGTCGAGTCCACAGGACGATCCGAAATGGATCGGCCATATGGTTAAGGCCGGCGCCGATCTGGGCTTGACCATTCGCCACCATAGTCGGGATGCCGAAGCGCTGTATTTGAGAGCCTTAGTGAGTTACTTGAAAGGTGACTACAAGGAAGCCATAGAAGACCTGAACTCGGCCATAGCGAACAAGCCGGGAATGGCCGAGGCTTTTGCCCTTCGCGCCAAGACTCATCTCCAGATGAGGAAGAAAAGCAACCTCGACAAAGCTGTTGACGATTTCACCGAGGCACTCATCCTTAAGCCAGAAAATGCTTCCTGGCGATCCAGTCGAAAGAAAGCCCTGGCCTT
Source organism: Pseudomonadota bacterium (assembly GCA_043799015.1). Lineage (GTDB taxonomy): Bacteria > Desulfobacterota > Desulfomonilia > Desulfomonilales > Desulfomonilaceae > JAZDOF01. Next base: position 6,404 of record JAZDOF010000239.1, read on the forward strand.
GGCCGTTCAGTCCGCCGGGAAGCCGGGAAAAACCGCTGTCGACATCTCCTCCGTTCCCCTTGATTCGGCCGAAGAAGTGGAGCCGGCCAAACTGCTTCGGAAATGACCGGAACGCGATGCCCCGATGCCGTTGCAGGCCGGAGATCCCCGTTGATCAGACCGGTCGGAAAGGCCGGCCCGGCAGCGAGGGGGTCCCACCAGCCCGACTTCACGCATTACTCTTGAGGACGGTGCGGCCTCATTCACGAGGGATTTGTTTGCGGTTCACCCGCCGGTCGCTCCATTATCCGTGCTTGTTCCTATTGTGCTGGACCTTCTGTGGGTGCTCCGCCGGTCGCGGCATGACCGAAATCGGTAGTCGCGTCTATCCGGTCCTCCATGAAGACGATACTGCAACACGGTTGGGGTCCAAGACCGATGATGTGTTCATCGAGGTCCGAAAAGAGCGGATACCTCGACCGCTGGAGAATCTCGCCATACACTATAGGACTTTTTTTCCGTCCGGAGAAATCATCAAACCGGGAGATGCCGAGGAATACGTCAAGGTAAACGGTCGCAACGCCTACAAGGTCGTTTTTGCACCAAAATACGTGCGCCACAGAGAACGGGTTCCGACCGATGCACCAACCGACTCGACCAAGCCGGGATGGACCCGAAAGAAGACTACCGACCCGGAATCCGGCGAAACGATCGAAGCCGTTTACAGCCCGGTAATGCCGCGCTATCGGGTGCTTTACCTGGTGGAAGGCGATAGGTATATTTACTATATCTTTATGAGGGCGGATGGGCCCGCCGCGGAATCGGCCAAGGAAGCACTGAACAAACTGGTTTACCAAGGAATCAAGTATCGTTAAGGGGTTGATATGGTTAAATACGTAGAGCCGGTTTTTCGGCCTCCC
>JAZDOF010000248.1:0-4056 GCA_043799015.1 Pseudomonadota bacterium
CGGCAAGGCTTCGGCAGGCGGCAGCGCTCATTTGTCTGTTGCTCATGTTACCTCTGTCGGTCATCGCGGATGACGGTCGGCCTGCGGCCGGCTCGGACGCCAAAGACCTCATCAAGGACCTCGAAAGTAGAGAAGGCGTCGTAGCGTCAAAAGCGGCCGACAAGCTGAAATCTTCCGGTTCCGCTGATGAGGAGATTATCGCCGCGCTTGCCAAGGCGGTGAGACATTCGAATGAAGTGGTTCGACTCACCGTTATCGAAGCCCTGGCCCAACTGGGGCCCAAGGCGGCTACAGCGGGTCCGGCCCTCGGTGAAGCCCTGAAAGACACCGACCCCATGATCAGGGAAGCCGCTGCTTTGGCCATTTTCAGCACCGGTACCGCATCGGAGGCCGTGGTTCCTCCCCTTGTCGCATGCCTGGGCGACGGCAACCGCAACGTTCGGGCCAACGCGATCCTGGCATTGTCGTCCATGGACAAGCCACCCGTTCCGGTGCTGGTAAAGCTCTTGGAAAAGCCCGATGCCGATACCAGGGCGGCGGCCGTCGAAACCCTGGGAAGAATCGGGGCTCCGGCCGTGCCGGACCTTTTGAAGATTCTCTGCGTGGATGACGCTGGTGCATCCGAATCGGCAGCCGCGGCGCTGATCGCGATAGGAGAGCCCGCGGCCGCCCCTTTGGTGGACCTGTTGAAATCCGGCAATCGTCAGGTCAAACAGCGAGTCGGAACCGTCCTTATTGAAATCGGCGGCCCGGCTGTACCGGCGCTTGTAAAAGCCATAACGGAATCGCCGTCTACCGGGAGGAAATGAAGAAGCCACGTTACGTTTTTACGGCCACGATAGGCTTGAGCTGTTTCTTGGCTTTTCCATGAGATGGGTGGGGCCCTTTGCGATGTACGACACCTTGGCCGCCGGCCCTGCGCTGTACCGTTCCCGGCGGAAAAACGGGAAGGCATCCTACGCTATCCAGCAGGAGGACAATAATAATGAAAAAGGCTTTCTTTTTGGCTGTCATGCTCCCTCTCATTTTAGGGGTATTGCCGTTGGGATTTTCCGCCGACAAGGACGGCCCCGCCGACCCCACGACTCCCCCGCTGCAAAGTCCTTTGGATCCGAACTGGAAACGGTTTAGTCCCCCTCCTCTAGCGCCTGGTGAGCTTCCGGACTGCCATCGAGTACAATTCGGCAAACAGAACTGCCAGGATTGCCATCAGAAGGAGACCCCCGAGTCTTACAAGCAGTGGCTTGGCTCCAAACACGGCATAAACAGCGTCAAGTGCGGTATATGTCATGGAGATGTCAGCAACTATCGGTCGATGCCCGATAAGACCGTTTGCATCGGGTGTCACTCGGAACAGGTCAAGCATATGCCCGCCCAAGCACTTGTGACAAACTGCTCGTATTGTCATAAATCCCACTGGTTTACCGTCCACAAGATAGACGCCTACAAGGCGTTTGGACCGGACAGGACGGAACGGTTCAAAGTGCCTGGATTCTAGCACGTTGGAAAGCCACAAGATGCCTTGGAGGTCACAATGGATTTAACCAGAAGAGAGCTGATCAAAATGTCTGCTGCGGCTTTTGCCGCGGCCGCGCTCAATATACCGTTTCGCGGCACTGCCGGAGCGGAAGAAGATATCGAAGTAGACAAATGGATCAAAGGGGCCTGTCGCTTTTGTGGTACGGGCTGCGGAGTATACCTGGGGGTCCGTGGCGGAAAAGTGGTCGGCATCAGGGGGAACCCGGAAGCGGAAACGAATTTCGGCTTCCTCTGCGTCAAGGGCTTCAAAGGGTTTCTCAGCATGTATCACCCCGACAGAATCAAGTACCCGGCCGTGAGGCAGGCGGACGGAAAATTCAAGCGAGTATCGTGGGATGAAGCCCTCAACCTCGTTGCCGCCCGGTTCAAGGAATTACAACAGAAGCACGGGAAGGATTCGGTCGCCTATTACGGTTCGGGCCAGTGCATGACCGAGGAGAGCTATTCCTACAATAAGCTTTGGAAGGGCGGATTCAAATCCAACATGGTTGACGGGAACCCGCGGCTCTGCATGGCTTCGGCGGTAGGCGGGTACATGACCACGTTCGGAACGGATGAGCCCGCAGGGTCGTACGCGGACATCGAAAAGGCCAGGACTTTCTTCCTAGTCGGCTCCAACATGTCGGAATGCCACCCCATCATCTTTCGACGGATAGCACGCCGCAAACTTGCAGAGCCGGAGAAAATCAACATCATCGTCTGTGAACCGAGAATGACGGCAACCGCCCGAATTGCGGACGTGTGGTTGCCCGCGGACCCGGGCACCGACCTGGCCGTGTTCCATTGCATGGCGCGAGAGATAGTGAAGAACAATTGGACGGACAAGTTCTTCGTCGACAACCTCTGTCGTTTTGTCACCCAAGTCAAAGAAGGTGACAAGGTGCTGGATAAAGAGGTTGACTTCAAGGGGTACGCGTCCTTCCTTGAAGAATTCACTCCGGAAAAGGTGGAAAAGATCACCAGAGTCCCTGCGGGAAATATCATTGAGGCCGCACGGCTTTTCGCGACCCAGGGTCCCACCCTGAGCCTGTGGACCATGGGTCTAAATCAGAGAATCCGTGGTGTATGGGCCAACAATCTTGTACACAACCTTCATCTTATCTCGGGCCAGATGTGCAAGGACGGCGCAGATTCATTCTCACTCACCGGACAGCCAAATGCCTGCGGTGGAGTCCGTGAGACCGGTTCTCTGTCCCACCTACTTCCGGGAACGCGCCTCATAGCCAATCCGAAGGCCCGGGCCGACGTGGAAAAGGCCTGGAAGATCCCGGACGGGACGATCGACCCCAAGCCGGGCTTTCACACCATGCAGATGTTTGATTCCCTGGGAGCGGAAGAAGATAAGGCCAAGCCGCTCAAGGGGATGTTGGTTTCCACGACCAACCCGGCACAGTCGTTACCCAATGCCCACAAATACCACAAAGGCATGAAGGACGGCTTCCTTGTGGTATGTGATATTTTCCCCACGAGAACCACACAACTGGCCGATATCGTGCTGCCTGCCGCTTTCATCTACGAAAAAGGCGGGGTGTACGGTTGCTCCGAGCGACGTAGCCAACTGACCAGCAAGTGCGTAGATCCTCCGGGTGAGGCAAGGCCCGACCTTTGGATCTCAGCCCAACTCGCAAAACGCATGGGGCATGAGAAACTCATCCCATGGAGCGGCAACGATTCGGCCACGGCGTACAAAATGGCCTGGGACGATTATCGTGAATGCGTCAAGAATACCGAGCATTCGCTCTATGGGATAACGTACGAAAGACTTCTCAAGCTGGAGGCCGGCCTTCAATGGCCTTGCCCGGACGAGAACAGTCCCGGGTGCTCCAAGAGATACGTGCGAGGGCGCGACCCCATCATGGACCGGCCGGATATAGTGGAAGTCCCGGCCGGAGCCCTGATATACTTCTACGGGGATGGGAAGCACCAAGGAAAGGCGAATGTATTCTTAAGGCCCTACCAGGGGGCGCAAGAACCGCCTGACAAGGAATATCCGTTCTTCTTGACCACGGGCCGGGTCATCGAGCAATGGCATTCGGGTACCATGACCATGAGAGTGCCGGAAATAGCTCGCTCCCAGCCCAACGCTTATGTCGAAATACATCCGAAAGATGCCGAACAGTACGGCATCAAGAACGGCGATATGGTGAAGGTAATCAGCCGTCGAGGGTTCAACGTCCTTCCTGCCAGAGTGGTAAAGGCTTCGCTTCCGGGTATACTCTTCATTCCCTGGTTTGATCAAAACTGGGAACGTATGGTTAACCGCGTCTGCATAGACGCCGTCGATCCCATATCCAGGCAGCCGGAGTTCAAAACCTGCGCGGTGCAGATCCAACGGGTCGGCGATCCCAAGGACTGCGCGGACATGACGATCATTTCCAGCCTGGATGATCCATTCCCGGAAAAGGTATAGGGGCCGGGGAAACGATCATAGAGTCGGTCGGCCGGGTAGGAGAGTTCCTAAAACACTCCGCCCGGTATTCGGCCAAGGCTCGGTGAGGTCTTTCATCCGGGCCTCCG
>JAZDOF010000251.1:0-3368 GCA_043799015.1 Pseudomonadota bacterium
CTGAACAAGACTTTTGTCCTTATGACCCCCTCTTCCGCTTCGTCATGAACATCAATACCCCGCAGGACCTTGAACGAGCCAGAGAGATGGCGGACCCAAGCTCCCGGGAGCCGGGATGAATGCGGGGGGCATAGCCGCCGATATTACAGTGACGCGCTTTGAATTTCGCGGTAATCCTAATCCAATTCCTCAAGGATCCCGCCGGTCGCCCCTACAGGTAATGATTGCCCTTATGCTCGTGGATGAACCGCCCGATTCCTGATTTGCAGGTCGCCCGTTCAGATTGTCTCTCACGCAACCGGGGTTGCCCGAGAATTGTACCACGGGTTAAATTTCCTGAGGTTGTACGCACACGCGTGTTATTCTATGTTTCGTCCTCCGTGCAGGACCGACTCGTATGTCCCACGTATAACACAAAGAACGGGACGGTTGTCTGTACGTGAGATTTATCTCTTCAAGAGGTGACCGGATAGACGACCGGTTTCAGAGGCAGTCCGGCAAAAGGAGCACGAACAAATGCGAATAGGCGACATGATAGTTCCGGACGAAGCTCTACGAATGATTTGCCGGAAGTGGAAGATCCACAGCCTGGAACTCTTCGGCTCCTCACGAACCGGCAGGCTTGGCGCCGCCGGCGACATTGACCTTTCGGTCGAGTTCGGTCCCGACGAGCAGTGGTCGCCCATGGACCTTGCCGGACCGGAGGCGGAGTTTTCGCAGCTCCTTGGACGAAAGGTTCACCTCGTGGACCGGAAGAACCTTGAGCGTTGCCAACGTGATACGCCGCGACGTCATCCTTGATTTGACGGAGGTGGTCTATGGCCCGTGATCCACATGCAGCCGGCTTCGAGCAAGGAAACGCCGGAGCCGGGCGAGGTGCCGCGCACCAAGGCGTGACAAGGATTGGAGGTGCGTTTCATGGCAAACATTGAAGGACTAAGATTAAGCAATTACGGCGTATTGAAGGATTTGACGCTGGGGAAGCTTTGGAATACGCAGAAGGCTTCCCCTTTGACGCCTATGACAGCGGTCATCGGGAAGAACGGTGTCGGGAAGAGCACCCTGTTCGATGCCTTCGGATTCCTGGCCGATTGTCTGAAAGGCGGTGTCGAAGAAGCATGTGACTCACGTGGGCGTGGCGGATTTGACAGGATTTTTTCCAACGGTCAAAGCGGACCGATAGAATTTGAAGTCTACTACAAGGAAGAGAGGACCGCTCGACCCATAACATATGAGCTTGGAATAAGACTTGACCTATCTGGTCGGCCATACGTGTACCGAGAACGGCTACGTCAACGGAGAAAGGGCCAAAAACACGGGTGGCCATTTTCTTTCCTGATACTGTATGAAGGCAAGGGGGTGGTTTGGAAGGGCGAAGCAGAAGGGAAGAGGATTGATGAAAAGACACGGCAGCTGGACCTTGACGGATTGATGAAGAGCTTGAAGGACCCGTCCCAGGCTGAGGAGAGTGCTCAAGCGGAAGTCGTCGAGCTTGAGGATACAAGAAAACTGGGAATTGCCACACTTGGATCACTCAAACAGCACCCGAGGATCTCGGCTTTCAGACGTTTCATAGAGGGTTGGTACCTTAGCTACTTTGCCCCTGACGCAGCCCGGAGCTTGCCCCTTGCAGGACCGCAAAAGCATTTGAACGTACACGGTGATAACTTGAGCAATGTGGTTCAGTATATGGAAAGGGAACACAAAGATCAGTTCAAACGCATCCTGGATCGCATTGCAAAGAAGATTCCCGGGGTGCATAGGATTGACACGGAGAAGACCCCCGATGGAAGGCTCCTTCTACGGTTTAACGACAAAGGATTCCAAGATCCTTTTTACGCGCAACAGATGTCTGACGGAACGCTGAAGGTGTTCGCTTACTTGCTTCTGCTTGAAGACCCAACACCGCCGCCGTTCATCTGTATTGAAGAGCCTGAGAATGGGCTCTATCCCAAATTGCTCGATACTTTGGCTGGTGAATTTCGGGATCATGCCACATTGAGGAAGGGGGGCTTCCAGATATTTGTTACCACACACCAGCCATATTTTGTGGACGCGTTGGAACCAGAGGAGGTATGGGTGTTGGAAAAGGGGCCGGACGGCTTCGCCTCAATTCGGAGGGCTAGTGATGATCCTATCGTTAAGAACCTGGTCGCCGAAGGGCTGCCGCTCGGCGGACTTTGGTACAGCGATTATCTCGATTCGAGGTGAAGCTATGCATTTCGAGATCCTCGTTGAAGATCAGTCCGGCAAGTTGGCCCTGAAAATTTTGGTGCCCAGGATTGTTGGGAATACGCACACGTTCAGGATTCATTCGTACAAAGGCGTTGGCCGAATCCCAAGAAACATGAGAGATGCGAAGGACGCGAGCAAACGCATCTTGCTGGAAAACCTGCCCAAGCTTCTGAAAGGATACGGTAAGACATTTAATGTATATCCGACACCTTCTGAAATGGCAGTGATCGTGGTGTGTGACCTCGACGACAAGTGCCTGAAGAGATTCCGGCATGACCTGTTCGGTATTCTTAATGACTGCAATCCGAGACCGCAAACTCGCTTTTGCATTGCGATTGAGGAAGGCGAGGCATGGCTCTTTGGGGACCTGAACGCTATCAAGGCAGCTTATCCTAGAGCGAAAGATCCCATCCTACGCTCCTATGAGAACGATAGCATTTGCGGTACCTGGGAAAAACTTGCCGACGCTGTTTACCCCGGCGGTGCCCGAAAGCTGTCCGAAAAAGGATGGCAGGCGACAGGAGCAGTCAAATCGGAGTGGGCGCAAGCCATCGCGCCGAATATGGAGGTCATGAATAACGACTCTCCAAGCTTCTGCTACTTCCGCGATAAGATACGGGATCTGTCGGGATCCAACTGATGAATCACGTATCATACCATACCGTAAACCTATGAGCGGAACCGGCGATTGCCGGTCTACCGAGAATGCCCGGAAGACACGGAGGACCTATCGCAAACAGATGCTCAATTGAAGCCGGGTAGCGCCGGCGGCGAGACAAGAGAACTCACCACCATGTCCGGTCCGCCCGGATGGGCACGAACGGTCGCAAGTCGCAAAGTTCCGGTTGCCGGCGACCCAACCCGTGTGATAGGTTATTGATTCCTCACCGAGACCCCCACGCCTGGAGGCCGATCGGATGAACATAGACAAGGTCCTGAACCTTATCCGCCTGTTGGGAAAGTATCCGGCCATTTACACGGTGATCGCCGCAGTGCTGCACGGCATCATCTTTCTGGGCGCCGTTTCAGTTATCCATCGTAAGCTGGATAGGCATACTCACCTGGGTGGCGGGAGCGGGCGGATTGTGGCTCAGGCAGCGTGCGTCTTCGCGGTCTTCCAAAAGGACGGGAAA
>JAZDOF010000269.1:0-5924 GCA_043799015.1 Pseudomonadota bacterium
TCGTTGTATGTAGGTTTTCCCGCCCTGTTCCACGTTCCGAACGCTTCCACTCGACTTCCGGCCCGACTTGACGTCCTTCTTCCCGTCCTTAGCCCCCACCGGCGACGCGGCAAGAAACACTAGGCAGAGACATGCGATCCCCACGAGCCTTAAGCATTTCAAGCACATGCCACATTACCTCCCTTCCGGATACTTGAAGTTGAAAAGTCGGAGAATGATCGATCGCTCTTCCGACCGGGCGCGGTTTCCGGACGCTCGGTGACCCGGTCAATGGTCGATTGATGTACCTTCGACTCTCTTAGGTAAGTAGTGTGGAAAACTGGAAGGGGCCCTTGGGTTCAGGGACGAAGCACGGCGCCGTCAATTGCCGGCCTGAACCGGACAAAGCGACGGCGCGGAAAAGACTGCGGGATAATACTATTTCAGGATCAAAGAAGCGGGAAATAGGGGCCGGCCGTCGACGACCGGCATGAGTTAGGGCCTACCCACGGCATCATCCACCGAATCGAACAGGGGCACTATGGAGCCGAGCCCGGAAATCTCGAAAACTTTCTTTACTACCCCTATCGGCTCGCAGCAGGCCGCATCGCCACCCTTTCCCTTGGCCGTTTTACCGGCCACCACCACCGACCGAAGACCGGCACTGCTGATGTAGTCCAGCTTGCGAAAATCCAGGGCAAGAAAGCACTCTCCCTGAGCGATCAGGTCCTTGACTCTTAGGTCGAACTCCGGAGCGGATGTGGTGTCCAGTCTCCCCCCCACCGACACTACCGTCCACTTTCCCTGCTTACTTACTTCTATATCCAAGACGGCCTCCTTTTCTCAGTGTTAATTGCATCCGACCCTACGCAGGAACAATACCACAGGTTCTTCCCAAATTCGTGTCGGGAGCCCCGATTGCTTTCTTGAATGCCGACCGGCCGATCCCGTGGGCATCCGACTACTCATGCCTTAGAGCCTGAATGGGATGCAACCGGGACGCCTTGAAGGCCGGATAGAAGCCGAAAAACACCCCGACGCAGGCCGAGAACAATAGCGCCACTCCCACGGCCCACAGACTCACCACCGCGGGCCAACTGCTCAACCGAGCAAACAGAAAAGCGGCCACTATCCCTAGGGCGCTCCCCATGAGCCCCCCGGCAAGAGAGAGTACCACCGCTTCAATCAGGAATTGGCAGAGTACATCCGCGCTCCGAGCCCCCACGGCCATTCGTATTCCGATTTCGCGCGTACGCTCGGTAACCGAAACCAACATGATGTTCATTATGCCGATCCCCCCCACGAGGAGGGAAATGGCGGCGATGGAACCCAAGAGTATGGTCATCACCTCAAGGGACCTTCTTGCCGTATTTAGTATCTCGGTAAGGTTGGTAACGGAAAAATCCCTTTCGCCCGATTTGGGCGTCTTGTGGCGACGTGCCAAGAGTTCCCCTATCTGCTTCTCCGCGTCCGCAATGATGTCCAGGTCCTTGGCCTGCACCAAAATCGCACGCACTTCATCAGCGAACGGGGTACCGAATAGCCGGTACTGAGCCGTCTTGACGGGGACATAGATGGAATCGTCCTGGTCCGTACCCCGCGGAGACTGCCCTTTCGAGTCAAGGAGCCCGATCACGGTAAACGGTACACGTTGTATGCGTATCACCTTGCCTATGGGGTAGGCGTTGCCCATGAGGTTCTCGGCAACCGTGGTCCCCAGGATGCATACCTTAGCCGCTCGATGCTCTTCTCCTCTGGAAAAGACCCGGCCGTACCGAAGGGGCCATTCCCGGACGAGGAAGTAATCGGCGCCGGTCCCCGTCACCGTCGTCCGCCAGTTGCGGTTTTGATACACTACCTGGCTCACCTGGCCCCAAACGGCCGAAGCGTGTTTGACGGCCGAGCAGTCCCTCGCAATCGCTTCAGCGTCCCCCCCTGTGAGGGTATGCACGGACCCGGCTCCCATACTTGCCCCGCCTTGAGTGCTCGCCCCAGGGACGACCAGCAACATGTTGCTCCCGATGGATTGTATCTGACGGCCGATCATCTCCCTCGCGCCGTTGCCCACGGCCACCATAACGATGACCGCGCCTACGCCGATTACTATACCGAGCATGGTAAGCAATGAACGCATAACGTTCACGCAAAGAGCGTCCAATGCTATTGCGACACCGTCAATGGGTTTGATCATAACGATAAATTCCGGGGCATACGGGCTATCAACCGAGATTCGGCCCCGTTCTCTCCCGCTTCCGGTTCATCCAGCAGGATTTCCAGACCCGGAAAGAACGGCCTCAGCCCGCCGGCCGGTACGAGGTAGGCAGCATTGAAGCCCGGTTTCAGCGTCCTGTGACGATAGTTATATGTCGCGTAAAAAAGCAAGCCGTCGGAACGCAGACTCCTTGCCAACGGCTGCAATAGGCCGGTCGCGAAAAAGTAGAACACCATGACCAGGTCGTACATCCCCTCCGGGAGTGGTTGGTAGTCCAGGTCCGCTACGATCGGATTTATGGGCGATCCTTGTTCGCGTGATCGGGCTTTGAGCTCGGTCATGGCCGCAAGGCTTATGTCCATCGCATCCACCAAGTACCCGTGCCGGCCGGCAAATAGGGAATTGGCCCCCCGGCCGGCCGCGGCGTCGAGAGCACGCCCCGAAGTCAAAAGATGCGCGTGGTCGATGAGGAGGGCATTGGCCGCGGGGCTCTCAGCAATGCCGTCACGATACCGGCCCTCCCAACGCTGCTGATCGGATCTCATCACATAAACTCCGTAATCGTACACCGGGCCAGGTCGAGGCTCCAACCCCACTCATCTCTCCGGACTTGAAGCAGGGAACAGGGAATCGCCCGGGAAATCGCGCTTGGATTCCGCCCACGGCCCAGGTGTTGAGATGGTACCACGAGGCTTGCCCTGTTCTCAATCGAGTGATCGCCGTGGTAATCGTTCACCGCAGCGGACAAGGAATGAACCACTAAGACACAAAGGCACAAAGAAATCAAAGGTTCGCAGGAATTGTTCGGCGGGCCCGATCCGTGCGTTAATCGGACCCACTGTACCGTTTCTCATCTTCCTTTGTGTCTTGGTGACTTTGTGGTTTGCTTTTCCAGGTGCAAAAACAGCAGGTCGTGGTTAACGTTTGCTCGCCGTGAATGCCGATCAATCTCCCGGTTCCGCGGCTGGTTCCATCGTGGCTGCCCGTGTCGCGCAACGGGCCGGAGTACGGGGAGTTGAGGCAAACCCGTCGGAAAGTCTTGACAAATTGGACGCAAGAAGCTATAAGAAAATAGTGTGTTGAACCTATAACCTAAAGCACACTGTAAGCGTAACAGCGGAGGCGCTTCATGTTTAATGCTCAACTAATTGTAATCACACTAATGACTACGATAACGATCGTCTGCTCCTCCCTGACGCGGCTTGAAGCCTTTGAGATCTTTCCACGGCCCGTCGGACAGTACACGATCCAGCGCAACGATGAAACGCTGTCCAAAATCTCGGGGGAATTTTACCAAAATCCTTCTCTCTGGCCTTTCCTGTGGAACCAGAACCCCGCCGTGAAATTCGACAAGGACGCCAAGGGGCCTGACGAAAAGAAAGAAATAGCCGTAGGATCCAAAATCAACCTCTACCATCAATCCGGGTCCTCAACGGTGAGCAACCAAGAGTTGTACGAGTCGTCCGCTATTCCGGACGACCTTCGGTTCCTGGTGAGCAAGGTACCCTATCAAGGTATACCCTATGATAAGAAGTACTTTAGGTTCAAGCTTTCTCCACGCAAGACGCGCGTTTGGGGATACATCGTAAGTTGCCCCGATCCAGGGAAAATGTACTATCTCGAACGCGACCTGGTTTATGTTCGCTTTCGACCGTCCAAGCGCCAATGCATCATGGTGGGCGACCGCTTCGGCATATACCGTGAACGCGGGCCGCTGCAACATCCTCTCGATCCGGAGAGAAGGGCGGGGTATATGTCGGAAATAGTGGGAGAGGTCGAAGTAACGAGCACCGGGCATGAACTTGTGACCTGTATAATCCTCGAAAGCTATGTGGAGCTTCAGCGTGGCGAAAAGATAACGCTGTTTACCCCGAGGGACAAGGAGGTCATACCTTCCAAGACACACAGATTGCTTACCGGGACCATACTCAACTCCGCCACCAGGGACGCTTTCTATTTGAATACCAGCAACTTGGAGAACGACATTGTATTCATAGATCGTGGCGAGTGCGACGGGGTAAGGGACGGTATGCTGGTCAATGTGTATAAGCCGTCCCAACCACAGATCGATCCTTTCCACCAGCGCCAAATCAACACGCCGGATCGGTTCGCGGGCGAGGGGATGGTGCTCAAAGCTTTTCAGAATAATTCCACGGTGGTCATAACGCGGTCACGAGAGGAAATACTACCGGGAGACATCATTAAGACCGTGTCCGATTAAGCTTGTGACCGGGTCCGGTCCGCGGTAGATTTGGTGCCGGCGCCGACCGGCGTTGCCTCATTTTCAACAACGGGGCCGACACCTACATGGTCCAGCCCCACCCCCAGGCACCAATGACTTTTTCCCCAAGCCGGGATAGGGAACTTCTATTCGATTGGTTGGCCCTCGAACGGGTCCCTAGGGTCGGTCCTCTTACGATCGCACGTTTGATCGAGGCTTTCGGCAGTCCTGCCGCGTCCCTCCGCGCTACGGCGGAACAGATTAAGCGCAAAACCGGCTTGGGGGAGAAAACCGCGCGTTCCATATCGGAATTCATCCCGCCGGCCGACGCGATTCGCAAAGACATGGACGTATTGGAAAGATTGGGGGCCGCGGTCGTAACGCGATGGCACACTGATTACCCTCCAAATCTGAAGGAAATACACGATCCGCCCGCACTACTGTTTGTCCGGGGCCGGCTCAAGCCCGCCGATACCAACGCCGTTGCGGTGGTAGGCACTCGTAACCCGAGCAATTATGGGTTGGAGGTCACCGAGAGCATTACACGCGACTTGGTGCGCGCAGGGGTGACCCTAGTAAGCGGCTTGGCAAGGGGCATCGATACCGCTTGTCATAGAACGGCCCTCAAAGAGGGGGGCCGAACCCTCGGCGTTCTCGGATGCGGCGTCGACGTCGTGTACCCTCGGGAAAACGGCCGACTGATTCAGGACATGGCCGAAGCCAGCGCGGTGATTTCCGAATTCCGCCCCGGCACTCCCCCTCTGGCCACCCATTTTTACAGACGCAACCGGATCGTCTCCGGGCTCTCCAAGGCCGTGTTGGTAGTGGAAGCCGCCTCAACCAGCGGGTCGCTGATAACCGCCGGTCATGCGCTGGATCAGAACAGGGACGTATGCGCCGTGCCGGGGAATGTGTTGAATACGCGCAGCCGCGGACCCCACAAGCTCATCAAGCAGGGAGCCGGACTGGTGGAATCGGCACAAGACATCCTGGAACTGCTGTGCCCCCGGCCTAATTCCGAGGCGCCGCGTCAACAATCATTGGCCTTGGTCTCAGATCTCGAAGTTCTTCCGGAGCAATCAAGCCGCGTCCTCGCACAGATGGACTCGGACCCCGTCCCGATCGACCTTCTCTGTGAGGCACTTGGGATGGAACCGGGTCGCCTGGCCGGGATCCTTTTGGACCTTGAACTTAGAGGTTTGATCAGACAATACCCCGGAAAAATGTTCGCGCTTGCCAAACCGTGACGGTAGTACGATTCCGCCTGAAAATTCTCCGACAGGGACCCGCTCCATTGCGAAAACCACAGCAACGCGACAACGGCAATCTTCAGCCGTCGACCCGCAAGGCGGAACCCGGTTCCTTCTGTACCCATTCACTTTCGGGCGGGAAATTCCGATCTCAACGTGGCGCAGGCTTTCCAGCGTGCGAATTTTCTTAGTGCGATCTCGGCAGGCCGGCAAGCCCGACACGTGATGGGTTTGTCGTCCGTTCGCGCGGAGTGCGGTCTTT
>JAZDOF010000290.1:0-5967 GCA_043799015.1 Pseudomonadota bacterium
CACCCATCGTTCCGCCTGATCTTTCGTAACAAGGTCTCGAATCTCGATCATGGAGGCAAGTATGCGGGCCTCGTGTATCCCCGAGTCCCATAGCTCTCCGGCTATTTGGTGATCTCGACCGACCGCCTTGGCTATGCGCCGTAACGAGGGAATTGACACTCCCAGGGCCGTAGCGGGGTTTATGCCGTAACGGGCCATACCCTCTATGGAAGCGGGATTGGTCATGGATCTCAGTTGCCGGATTATTTCGTCGCAGTTCAAAATGCCGCTCCTTCGGGTTCCGTCGTGCTACGTCGTCTACTTTCCCGCAGCTCGCTTTTTCGGGCCCGGACCGGCGACCCTCGCGTCCGACTTCAGGGCTTTCTTGGGCGAGGGCCGAGTCTTCTTCGGCCCCCCGGCGGAACAAGCTCGAATCGGGGCTGATTCGGTTTGTTCGGCCTGGGGTGGATCTACCGCAAGTACCTCATCCCTACCGAAGGAAATCTCTTCGGGGATGATATGGAACGGCTCGTACCCCCTTTCCTTTTTTAGGGCCTCTCGGAGGTAAACGCCGGTATAGGACCCCGGCACCGCGGCAACTTCCTCGGGGGTCCCTTTGCACAAGACCCGCCCTCCTTCATCGCCGCCTTCCGGTCCCAGGTCTATAATGTAATCCGCGACTTTGACCACATCCAGGTTGTGTTCGATCACCAGAACGGTATTGCCGGCGTCCACCAGGCTCATCAGGACTTCGAGCAGCTTCCTTATGTCCGCGAAATGAAGGCCCGTGGTCGGTTCATCCAAGACGTACAAGGTCCTCCCCGTGCTGCGTCGAGACAGCTCCTTGGAAAGCTTTATTCGCTGGGCTTCGCCTCCCGACAGGGTGGTGGCGGACTGACCCAGCTTGACGTAGTCAAGCCCCACGTCCTGCAATGTCTTCATCTTGTTGTACACCGCGGGGATGTTTTCCATAAACTCTGCGGCCTGGTTTACCGTCATATCGAGCACATCGGCGATGTTTTTCCCTTTGAACTTAATATCGAGGGTTTCACGGTTATAACGTCTGCCGTTACAGACGTCGCACTTTACATAAACGTCCGGCAAGAAGTGCATCTCGATCTTGATTATGCCGTCGCCGCTGCATGCTTCGCATCTCCCGCCCTTCACGTTGAAGCTGTACCGGCCGGGCTTGTAGCCCCTTGCGCGTGATTCGGGGAGTTGAGCAAAAAGGTCTCTGATGAAAGTGAATGCCCCCGTGTACGTGGCTGGATTGGAGCGGGGCGTCCGTCCGATGGGACTTTGGTCGATGTCTATGACCTTGTCGATGTGCTCGATCCCGTCGATGCGGTCCAACTCGCCCCATCTTGCTCGACTACCGTGGAGAACGTTCGATAGCCGGCGCAACAGCGTGTCCACCACGAGAGTGCTTTTTCCGGATCCGGAAACGCCCGTCACGCAAGTGAACAAGCCGAGGGGTATGTCCACGTCGATGTTTTTCAGGTTATTGGCGCGAGCGCCGACCATCCTCAAAACTTTGCCGTTCGGCTTTCGACGCTTCCCCGGCACCGAGACGACCTCTTCACCCGACAGAAATTTCCCGGTCAGGGACTTGGGATCACGCAACATTTCGTCCGGAGGACCCGAGAAAACGACTTCGCCCCCCATGCGTCCCGCTCCCGGCCCCATGTCTATTACGTGGTCCGCACTGAGGATCGTTTCCGGATCGTGTTCCACGACCAGCACCGTATTGCCTTGATCGCGCAGGTCTACAAGGGTGGACAGCAGACGCTGATTGTCTCTTTGGTGCAGACCTATACTCGGTTCATCCAGAATGTACAGGACCCCGACCAATGAGGAGCCGACCTGGGTGGCAAGTCGTATCCGCTGGGATTCCCCGCCGGAAAGAGTGGCGGAGGACCGGTCGAGGGTGAGATACCCCAAACCCACCTTCTCAAGGAAGCCCAAGCGGTTACGGATTTCCTTGATCACTCGGCGACCGACCTCCAGCCGGCGTCCTTCCGGCGTAAGGTCTTCCATGAAGGCTGAGGCTTCACGGACCGACATGGCGGTGAGATTGTGGATCGGCAGGCCGTTTATCAGCACATGGCGAGCCTCTTTCTTGAGGCGAGACCCGTTGCACTCCGTACACCGGACCGTGTTCATGAAGCGGGCGAGATTGTCGTCGACCTCTTCCTTTTCAGTTTCTCTTAGACGACGCTCAAGATTAGGGATTACCCCTTCAAACGGACGACGGTAGCGGTGGCTTCTCCCTTCGCGCTCGTAGCGGAAGTCGATCAACTCTCCCCCGGATCCGTACAAAAGAACCTCTCGGATCTTTTCCGGCAAGCTGCCGTAAGGAGTTCCCGGGTCAAAGCCGTAATGCCCCGCAAGGGAGTCGATCATCTGGTCGAGAAAAACCGAATTGTTCCTCTCCCACGGCGCAAGGGCGCCTTCTCTGAGTGAAAGCCCGGGGTTGCGTACGACCAGGTCGGGGTCGAATTTGACCTTTACACCCAGACCGTTGCATTCTCCACAGGCGCCGAAGGGGTTGTTGAACGAGAACAGCCGGGGAGATATCTCTCCGAATGAGACGCCATGCTCGGGGCACGCGAATTTTTCGCTCAACAGGTGCGTCTCCCCGTCTTGGTTTTCAATAAGGACTACGCCGTCACCCATGCGAAGGGCCGTTTCCAAGGAGTCCGCCAGTCGCTTCTCAATACCCTCTTTGACTACGAGACGATCGACGACTACTTGGATGGTGTGTTTCTTATTCTTGTCCAGTTCAATTTCATCAGCCAAGTCCATCATTCGGCCGTCTATCTTAACCCGAGCAAAGCCGTCACGTGCCAGGGCACGAAGCTCTTTATGGTATTCGCCCTTCCGACCGGTCACCAGAGGCGCCAAGAGATGTATGCGAGCACCGGAGGGAAAGGCAATCACGCTGTCCACCATCTGCTGCACCGTCATGGACGATATGGGCTTACCGCATTCCCAACAATGTGGTGAGCCTACGCGAGCGTATAGCAGTCGCAGATAATCGTAAATTTCCGTGACCGTTCCCACTGTGGACCGGGGGTTTTTCGACGTCGTTTTCTGCTCGATGCTGATGGCCGGGGAAAGGCCTTCTATGAGATCCACATCCGGTTTTTCCATGATTTCGAGGAACTGACGCGCATAGGCGGATAGGGACTCCACGTAGCGGCGGCGGCCCTCGGCGTAGATCGTGTCAAAGGCCAGCGACGACTTGCCGGACCCCGACACCCCCGTAATAACAACCAGTTTATCTCTTGGTACGGCAAGATCTATGCTTTTCAGATTATGCTCACGCGCACCTCGGATGACTATTTCCTGAGCACCCACATTCAGCCTCGACTCTCTTGCTGCCTGCCCGGACCTTCTCCGGCGACTACGGGCAACGTACGGTTCCTCTTCACCACGATTCAGGAATTGTTTTGCCCGTTTAGGGCACTCTAACCTCAACGGTCCCTCTCTGTAAAGGGTCGAAGGACGCGTCTTATCATGGGTGTCGCCTTGGCGCGGTGATCTCCATGGGGGGCGGAGTTGCCCGAATGATCAAGCCTATCCTCGTCTCAAAGGCTTTGAGCCATAGGGGAATCCGGACAAATATGTATTGATTTTCATTTTTTCAATCACACAGATAATTTCAAACAATAAACTATTTCTTGACGAACCCGGCAGGCCATGTTATCAGCCGATTGTTTTTCGAGAGCGGTGCCTGGAAAGCCCTCTCGCAGCCTACATTCCCCGAGGAGGCGTGGTATGTTGTTTCCTGTTTCCGATAAGACGACTGGAGCGTCTGAACCTCCCGGAGATTTCACGAGTAACTACCGCTATCTAAAAAGGTTGATAAACAAAGCTCTCAAGGAGGGTACCCACGTTGAGGACCTTCACTTGATAGAAAGGCATCCTGCACGGAACCAACCCAAGGAACTCTCACGCGAAGACCTGATACGACTCCTGGTAACAATCAGACGTATACGAACTCAGTATCAAGCTCTGTTGCAGCAGCCGGTACCCCGGGAATTGGTAAGGGACATACTTGCCAAATCGCCTGAGGAAAGGCTGCCGTGGGAAGATGAGGCATTGGAAAAGCTTGAGTCTTGGCGCAGGGATGTGGAAGCCGTGAGGGACCAGGTACGGACGGAGCTTAACGATCATCTGAACAGGGAGTTATTCCGCAATCTTTAGCCGGGGCGAACCATTCTCCGCCAAGATCTTCACCAGCCCATAGCCGACAAGGGATCCGTTCATGCGGTACGTTTGAGATACCGAATGAATTCTCTCGTGAAAGGATCCTCCATGCGAGTTGTAGGGCCGACCGAGTCCGCCGATTCGTCCTCAAGACCATCGGCCGGTCGCCCCTACGCGGCGATTTGAAAGAAGCGACACGACGTAAACGTGGTTCCGACACCATCAATCAAGGTTACAGTTCAGTATCGCGGCCCCTTATCCCGGGTAGTCATCAAACAGCCGACCCCATTTGCTTGTTTTCTTGAACTTTTCCATCTGATGCTTGGCCTTCAGAGGCCAGTAAACGTAATCGTGATAGAAGAACGATCCGAAAACGAACAAATAGACAAGAGGAGTGCGAAAAAAGAGCTTCTGTATCGACTGGAGCGGGCCGAACCAGATGAACTTTCCCACCAGCGATGCGGCGTTATTTCCTACCGTGAAGCCCCAGTTCTCCTTTGAAACGTCCTTCCCTTTGATTTCGATATCCTCGATACGTCCTTTTCCCAGTCCGGATTCGTGGGCAATCCTTATGTAGTCCAGCTTCATCGGGTCGAAGCCCATCATCTTTGCCGCGACCGCATCAATGGCCGCACTGTCCGCGGAGGCGAGGATCAAGTCCTTTTCGTAGGGAATCATGGTCCGAGGCCCCGGGCCGTTTCCGCACACCGTACCGTCCATAACGGTGAAGATTCCCGTGTGAATCTCTTTTTGAACGTCAAGAAGATCGTTTAGGGTCTCGTGGATCACGGAATGGGTGTAGTGACGCCTGGAATTGAGCAGCCCCCCGAACGCGTTTTTCATCGACCCGGTAGTACCGGTGTAGATGTGGCACTTTACCGTGGGAAGATGAACGATGTTTTTACCTATGAAGTACTCCGGAATTACCAGCCCTTCCGGAAAGATACCGTCCAACACGCGCATCTTCGCTTTGGGCTTGTATGGTATCCATCGTATGTCCGAAGGCTTGAAATTGTACAGGACAGGTATTTTGTATTTTTCGAATACGGCCACGTACTTGTTCAGACGTTCTCCTTTGAACGCGTCCGTGACCACCGTTTCGTTCTGCACGCAGACTATGCGTTCGTACCCGGCGTCTTTCAGGGCAAGGATGACCCCTTCCAGTTGCCAGGGTGTGGTGTTGGCGCCAAGGAATGGAAAATGCCAGGATATGTTGTCTTTCAGGATCACCGTGGCCGATGGGTCGAGGTGATCGCGAAAACGCGCCTCTTCCATCGCCTCTCTGATGTCCTGTAAAACGGTCTTCGGGTTGGTGTCTCTCACCGATACGATTGGTCGGGTTGTCATGGCTTTCTCGTTTTTTCGTCTTGGTCACGAGCCGTCGCGTCCTAAACCGACGGCCGCTAGGGCATTGGGACAAGGATGGTCCAATATCGATTCCGGGTCAAGTGGGCGACTCCTCCGCGCTCGGGCCTTGCGTTCATCAAGGATAGCCGACAATGATTGCGGGCAAAGTCGGTTTTGCTCCACACCTCGACGTTAACCCGTGGGGGGAGTTGATGGTGTGCCGCGGTACAAGGGCGTGAAATAGTAGGCTGGGGAAGTGATCAGCCGTGAGGGGTGTGTTGTTTAGGCATACCGCCGCTTATTCGGCAGTAGGTTTCGCCCAATAGCCCGGCCTCCGTCTCTGGTGGGCGACGGCCACAATCCATATGTGCTCATCGAGGTCCAGATAGAAGAGCGTGTAGGGAAAGCGTCCGACCAAGCACTTGCGAA
>JAZDOF010000291.1:0-8933 GCA_043799015.1 Pseudomonadota bacterium
ACCCCTTCCAGTTGCCAGGGTGTGGTGTTGGCGCCAAGGAATGGAAAATGCCAGGATATGTTGTCTTTCAGGATCACCGTGGCCGATGGGTCGAGGTGATCGCGAAAACGCGCCTCTTCCATCGCCTCTCTGATGTCCTGCAAAACGGTCTTCGGGGTGGTGTCTCTCACCGATACGATTGGTCGGGTGGTCATGGCTTTCTCGTTTTTTCGTCTTGGTCACGCGCCGTCGCGTCCTAAACCGACGGCCGATCGGGCATTGGGACAAGGATGGTCCAATATCGATTCCGGGTCAAGTGGGCAACACCTCTGCGCTCGGCTCCGCAGCGGGAGAAACCATTTGCTTTTGGGGGGGTCTTCTGCCAACATTGAGTAACATAGGAACTTAACAGATGGTTTGGAGTTTCAGCATCAGTCGGAACGTCCGCGTTCTTCGGATGCCCCGCAAGCCCGCTTAGGCAGTAGCAAAGGTTGCCTCGATATGTTCCCTGTGCTCCCCAAGTACGACGCCCACCTGGAAGAGTGTCGAAAGGTAGCCCACATAAGGGGATTGACCGGCTACCGAGAGTTCTACGAACGATCCATGGAAGACCCGGACGGCTTCTGGAGCGAACAAGCGGAAACATATCTGTCCTGGGAACGCAAATGGCATTCGGTGGTTGATTGGGATTTTGACGAAGGAATCGTCCGATGGTTCGACGGTGGGGTGCTGAATGCCTCTTACAATTGCCTGGATAGGCATTTGGAACACTTTGCCGACCGTGTCGCCTTTTTCTGGGAGCCAAGCGGCCCTGGGGACCCGACGGCTCTTACTTACGGCGAACTCCATCGACAGGTTGGGGCCTTGGCCTGGTTCCTGCTGTCAAGGGGCATCGGGCGTGGTGACCGTGTAATCGTATACATGCCTTGGTTGGTGCAATTACCCGCAGTGTTGCTCGCATGCGCCCGAATAGGGGCGGTCGCTTCGACGGTATCCACAGAGTACGGCGCCGAAGCTTTATCCGTGCGGATGCGCGATTTTCAGCCCAAGGCGCTATTCACCGTGGACGAATCATTTTCAAACGGCCGGTCCGATGGGGTGCATGGAAGGGCTGATTTTGCCCTCGAACAGAACCCCGACGTCGAAACGGTCGTGGTGGTGAAGCGCTCGGGAAAACACGCCGACCTTCGTAACGGCAGGGATGTGTGGTATCACGAGGCGCTGGAACGGGGCATGTCGGGGGCCATCCCGCCGGCCGAGCCCATGGAAGCGGAGGACCCGCTTTTTGTGGCGTATACGAGTACTACCGGCGGCAACCCCAAGGGTCTTGTTCATACCCACGGGGGATATTTGACGGCTGCGGCAATGACCACCCGTCTCGTATTCGATGTGAAGGGTCGCGAAGTCCTGTGGAATACTAATAGTCCAGGATCCATAGCCGGTCTTACCTACGGCGTCTTCGGCCCCCTTTTGACCGGACTTTCCTCGGTCCTTTGCGAGGGCACGGGGGATTTCCCCGTAAACGACACGGCTTGGCGAATTTTGAAAAAATATGGTGTGGAAATCCTGTATTCATCTCCCACATGGATACGGTCCGCTGCGAGGAGCGACGACAAAGGGCTCCAACGACATGACACCTCTCGTCTCAAGATCCTGGCATCCGTGGGCGGGCCCCTCGACGAACCCTCTTGGAAGTGGTTGTACGAAAGCGTCGGTGCCGGCCGGCTGCCGGTGATCGATACGTGGCTCCAGGCGGAAGGGGGCGTGCATATGATGGCGCCGCTTCCGGGAGTGGCACCGCTCAAGCCTGGGTCCTGCGGGTTTCCGCTATTCGGAGTCGATCCGGTAATCCTTGACCCGAACACCGGAGATGAAGCCCGGTTTCCCAATCAAGAAGGCATACTGTGCATTCGGAGACCGTGGCCGGGTATGGCTTGTACCATTCATGGCGATCATGACCGGTATGTGGAAAGCTACTTCTCGCGCTTGCCCGACATGTTCCTTACCGGAGACGCTGCCGTAAGAGATGAGGAAGGCTACTACAAAATCACCGGCCGCACCGATGATGTCATAATCGTATCGGATCATCGTGTGGCAATGGCGGAAGTGGAATCCGCACTGACGGGGCATCACGCGATAGCGGAAGCCGGCGTGGTGGGCTATCCCCATCCCATTAAGGGACAGGGCGTCTATGCTTTTGTCGCCCTTGCCGAAGGCGTTACCCTGTCACCGGCCCTCCAACGCGAACTCGCCGGTCTGGTGGAGCAGCGTATCGGCGCCTTTGCCGCGTTGGATTTCGTCCAATGGTCGGTGGCCTTGCCGAGGACCAGGACCGGCAAGATATTGCGACGAATACTCCAGAAGATTGCCGCGGGGTTGTTCGATGAGTTGGGCGACACTTCCGCCGTAGCGGAACCGACGATAATTCAAGAGCTTATCAAAGGACGGCAGGCCCTGCTTGCCGACGGCGACGACCCTCGTTGAGGACCGTGCCGTTCCATTCCCGCTTGGGCTCTATCGAGGGCGACTCATGAAGCGTTCCGATCGCCGAGCGACGGAATACCCGGTCGAACGGTGTTCTCACGAGTACTTGCCTCTCATCTTGGAGATGTATGACACCTTTTTTCCCGAGGCGGTAACTCAAGGATTGCCGCCCATCGGAGTCGCCGCGCGTACGGCATGGATCGGGAAGCTTCTTGATACGGGCGACAACTTCGTGGTTCGGGTGGAGGGAAGGGTCATAGGTCACGCCGCGCTCATACCTGATATGACCAGGAAGGACGGAGAGTATTTGGTATTCGTGGGGCGGCCGGCGAGGAAAAGCGGAGTCGGCTCGGCCCTTACACGTGCCGCGGTGAAACGCGCGGGCGAATTGGGCTTGCATACCGTATGGCTTACCGTGGACGCGGATAACATGAGGGCCGTTATGCTGTATCGAAAATTCGGTTTTGAATTTACCGATACGGCCTCGTGGGAACGCAAGATGGATTTGAAAATTTGAGGGAATTTATGGAGCTTAAGGTCGGAATAGTGCGTGATGAAAGATACCTTGAGCACAGAACGGGCCTCCAACACCCCGAGCACCCTAACCGCCTAAAATATATCTACAAGATGTTCGATGCCGAGTTCGCTCACGGCACTACCATCATAACGCCCGAACCTGTGACGTTGGAGAATTTGGAACTCGTTCACACACCTTCGTACATCAAGAAGGTGTTGCAGACGGCGGGTAGGGATTCAACCCACTTGGCGGTGGATACCGTTTCAAGCAGCAAGACCTATCTCGCCGCATGGCTTGCCGCAGGCGGATGCATCCAGGCGATGGAGCATCTTCTCAGCGGCGGGCTGGATGCGTGCTTCGCGCTGGTAAGACCCCCGGGGCACCATGCTTTGCGCGACAGGGCCGGAGGGTTCTGTATTTTCAACAACCTTGGAATTGCCGCAATGTACGCTTTGGAGAGGAAGGGCGTCAAGCGAATCCTCATCATAGATTGGGATATACACCACGGCAACGCCATACAGGACCTCTTCTTCGGCGATAAGCGGGTCCTCTACGTTTCATCCCATAAGGATACGATTTTCCCGTTCACGGGAACGTGGGAAGAAACGGGAACCGGTGAAGGGGAGGGGTACAACGTAAATCTAATTCTCCCCAAGACCATCGGAGATGCGGACCTTGTTTATGTCTACAATGAGGTGGTAGTTTCGGCGATACTTCGCTTCAAACCGGATGTAATCATGGTGGCCGCGGGGTTCGACCTTCACCGCGAGGACATCATCAGCAAGACCGACATAACGGAAAACGCTTTCCGACGATTGACCGGTCTGGTCTTGAGCTCCGCGGAAAAGATCGGACGCGTCCCCGTTCTATTCTCCCTCGAGGGAGGCTACCGAATTCCCGCTTTGGTCAAATCAGTGCGGGAGGTATTGAAGGAGATGACCGGACCCCGAACCGGTGCGGACCTCCCCATCGAGACTGGAGACGTGGGAAGCGCGATCGTTGAAAAGGCAAGGCTGTTGCATGGTCGATACGGGGTTTGGACGGATGGAACCACGAGCGGGCCGCGTGAGGTGCTTTCATGATCAAGGCTAGAGTCCAAGCAGAGAAAAGCGATGCAAACCTGAAATCTTATTCGGAGACCTATAAAACGTTCCGCTGGGCCGACGTCGAACCGGAATTTTCATGGCACGCCACCGGGAAGCTGAATATTGTACACGAGGCCGTTGACCGATGGACCGAGGACCCCGAAAAAGCCGACCGAACAGCCCTGATATACGAGAAGGCGGGTCAGGTTCAGGCCTTCACTTACCGAGAGCTTATGAAGAAGTCGTGCCAGTGGGCCGACCTTCTGACCGAATACGGCTATCAGACCGGAGATCGACTGCACATCATCCTAAGTCCTCGCCCCGAACTTTACTTTGCCGTGCTGGCATGCGCTAGGCTGGGTGTAATCGTTTCGCCGCTGTTTCCGACGCTGACCTTTGGAGAGCTTCGGGACGTTCTGACCAACAGTGAAGCGCGGGGGATCTTGACGCATCCCGACATGGTCGAACGACTCCCTCCGGATGCCATGAAATCGGTAAAGAATATTTTTCTGCTCGAAGGCCCCCTCTCCGGGTTGTTCGAACAGGAAATGATACTGGGGGACTTGCCGTCCAAAATGCCGGAGGAGTTCCAAACCCGTTGGGTGAGCGCCGAGACCCCCCTCTATTTGCTGTATTCTTCCGGTTCCACAGGCCCTCCAAAAGGGGTCGTGCATTCTCACGGGGACATGTCGGGACACCTGATTACGGGACGCTATGTACTCGACCTGCGGGAAGGAACGGTGTTGTGGACCGACGGCCATCCCGGATGGGTTACCGGCACCGTGTACAGCATCTTTACACCGTTGCTGTGCGGGGCGATAACCGTGATCCAGGGCGCGCCTTTTTCGGCTTCAACATGGTACCGCACCCTGGAGCAGCACCGTGTGGAGGTCTGGTACACCACGCCGAGAACAATAAGGCGTTTGATCGAAGCGGGCGATGATCTGCCCGGTCGTTACGATTGTTCCGCACTTCGTCATATCTGCACCGTCGGGGAGACGCTGCCGCCGGAGTTGTTCTATTGGGTCAGAAAGAACATGAAGCTATCCCCGCATGATACTTGGTGGATGACTGAAACGGGAATGATCTGCATCGCCAATTATCCATCCATGGACATCAAACCGGGATCGATGGGCAAACCGTTTCCCGGTGTGGAAGCCGCTGTGGTGGACGAAAACGGTGAACCATTGGATATGCTCACGATGGGCGAACTGGCTCTGAGGCCCGGCTGGCCCGCCATGATGAAGGAGATACGACTGGACGAGGCGAGGTACGCCGAGTATTTCCGGCATGAAGGATGGCTCCTTACCGGAGATATGGTGATTCAGGACGAGGACGGCTATTTCTACCACCAGGGGCGAACCGACGACCTCATGAAAGCCGGCGAAAAGCTGGTGGGGCCATACGAGATCGAACAGTTGCTTGCCGGTCATCCGGAGGTCAAGGAGGCCGCGGTGATATCCAAGGAGGGGATTACGGGCCAGCCCCTCCTAAAGGCCTTTGTACTCCTTCAGCCGTCCGCGTACGCGTCCAGTCGTCTGATTCAGGAATTGAGGTCTTACGTAAGGGCCAACCTTTCGGCGGACATCACGCTTAACGAAATCGCGTTTGTCGAGGAACTGCCCAAAACTCCATCGGGTAAGCTGTTACGCCGCGTTTTGAGAGCGGGTGAGCTCGGGCTGCCGGGAGGAGACTTCCTGCGGCTGAAATGACCGAAAGAGCCGGATTCGCAATCGTTCAGCGCTATGGAACAAGGATGAACCACAAAGACTCAAAGAAATCAAAGACTCACGGAGACAGGGCGGCGGTCCCCGTTCGTGAGTAGAGAGGACCTCATGCCCCGTCTCACCGGCCTTTCGTGTCTTGGTGACTTTGTGGTTTGATTTTCAGGGCCTAACGAATCGGTCTCGTTGAAGAGTTACCCACATTCGGTCGATTGTTTCTTCATGGGAACGAAAGGCACCTGAACCCCGGTTTTCCTCTTGACGAGGCCGATTCTTTCGCCGATACTATTCAACGCGGACGCGGAGTCAGAGACCCGACCCGGTACCGCTTGATGCGTTTTAGGTAAATAATACCGCCTGGATCCATGAGACCGGGACGGAAGGATGCTCAAACGGACTACTACGAGCCTTCCCTCGGGAAGGCTTTTTTTGTTTCTTAGGCATGCAAACCGTTACATCAATACAATCCATGAGGGAATGGGCACGCGACAAGCGCCGGTCCGGTGCGTCGATCGGCTTTGTCCCGACAATGGGCTATCTGCACGACGGACACCTGAGCCTCATGGAGCGGGCACGCCGTGAGAACGACTTCGTTACTGCGAGTATTTTCGTCAACCCGACCCAATTCGGCCCCAACGAGGACCTGGACCGTTATCCCAGGGATTTGGCGGGAGATTCGCGGAAATGCTCCGATGTTGGAGTGGACGTGTTGTTCATTCCCGAAGCCGGGCATGTCTACGGCCCGACACACCAAACATACGTAGAGGTAGCCAAGGTTTCCCTCCCTCTGTGTGGGGCCTTCAGGCCCGGGCACTTCCGAGGCGTGGCCACCGTCGTACTGAAGCTTTTCAACATCATCGGCCCACAGAAGGCGTACTTCGGTACTAAGGATTTTCAGCAGGTCCGGGTAATCCGGACCATGGTCCAAGATTTGGACCTGGATGTGGAAATCGTTCCGTGCCCAACGGTTCGGGAGCCCGACGGCTTGGCCATGAGCTCACGCAACGCGTACCTCTCCGAGAACGAGCGTAAGCAGGCCGCAGCGCTGCACCAGGGTTTGCTTCAAGCCAAACGGCTTTTCGAGGCGCGCGAGCCCGTACCCACCAAGTATCTGGACGCGCTGACAACCCGAATACTGACCGAACGCGCGGCCGAGATCGACTACGTTAAGTTCGTGGACCCCGAAACTCTGGAAGATTTGGGGCAGGTGAAGGACCGAGCGCTGGCGGTCCTGGCCGTCCGCATCGGCAAGACACGACTAATAGACAACATGCTCTTCGAGCGCTAGGGCGCGTCCGCCCGGGAATCATGGCGGGGTTTGCCGGTCCCCACCTGCATCCCCGGACCGGGCTGAGACGGCAACGCCACGACCTATATATCGGCACAAATAGAGGCCATTGACGGGAGATCGTACAATGCTGCGTAACATGATGAAATCCAAAATCCATCGAGCCCGGGTGACCGAGGCGTGTATTGATTATGAGGGAAGCATCACGATTGATGCCGAGCTTCTGGAACTGGCCGACATCATCGAATACGAACAGGTCGACATATACAATGTGAACAACGGGGAGCGTTTCACCACGTACGTAATCAAAGGCGAACCCGGCTCCGGGGTCATTTGTCTGAATGGTGCCGCGGCACGCAAGGTCGCCGTGGGAGACCTCGTCATCATCTGCACTTTTTGCGTGCTTGACGATGCCCAATGCGCCGGATACAAGGGACGCTCCGTATTCGTCAACGATAAGAACGAGCCCGTTCGGCTGGATCACGAGCACCCGCACAGGAAATTCAAGGCCGCGTAGAGGCGCGGCGGTTCCAGCCGACTCGGCTTGCCGGAAAGCCACACCAATTTATCCGCAAAGGCAAACGGCACAAACCTGCCGGTGCTTGACACCTGCCGGTTCATCGGCCACCATGAAAGAATGCAGGGCCGGGCGCTGAAGAGACGAGCGGCCGGTTTCTCCCCGAGAGGGCCGTTGAATGGCAGGAATTGGGCACATCAGGCGGAAGGTGATCAACCGTGCCTACTACCTGTCGTCTCACGCCGAAGACGAGATGCTCGACGACGGGTTGGACAGGGAAGATGTCGAGAATGCCGTAATGAGAGGGCGAATAGAGAAGGAGCTTACAGCCGACGTGAGAGGACGACGCTATCGTATCGAAGGTCCAGCGAAGAACGGCGGCTTGCTTCACGTAATTTGCAGGTTCAAAGCGGACGGTGATCTCATCATAATCACGGTATATGCGCTCACGGAGGAGATATGACTTGCGAGTTCTGTGGTGGAGAGACGACAAGAAGGAAGGTCAAGCGACAACACTGGCTCAATGGAAAGCTGTTTATCGTCGAAAATGTTGAGGCAGAGGTCTGTTTGGAATGTGGCGAGCGCTATTTTCATGCCGTGATCCTCGATGAAGTGGATCGATTTCTACTGGCGCAACACAATGTGAAAGAGCGTATTGATGTGGAAGTCGTGATCATGTGATCTCCCACCGAATGTCATGACCGGGCCGGTTCCTTGTGGTGTCCCACGCGGACGGGGCCAAGACAAGGATCATTAGCGCACGTACCATGACGCGCCGTGAAAGGACGATCTATGAAGAAGGATAAGACCGACGAACTTCGCCCCGAGTATCGACGCGAGGATTTTGGAGAGGGAATCCGAGGTAAGCACTTGGAATCCTATCGCTCCCGTACAAATCTGGTGCTGCTGAGTCCGGATGTAGCTGCGGCTTTCCCGACCGAACAAGACGTCAACGATGCCCTTCGTTCGCTCATCAGACTAGCCGAGAGATCGGTGAGGTCAGGCAAACGCACTTCTCGACGGGCCGGGGACAGCGGCTGAACCCTACAAGGAACCCACGGTATAGATGGTTCCTTCAAGCTTAGTCAACACGTCGTGCCCGATCCGCCTCAGTTCCTCAACCACCGGAAACGGAAAATTCTCATTGGCATACAAGCGGGCCACGATGACTACGCTGCCTCGTTCTCTTTGATTTCATCCTGGATTTTGCGAGCGACGAGACAAAATGTGTCCGAAGTGGATATTGTTCTGTTCTAAATCCCCTGAATCTGATAGATTTATTGTTAACGAAGACGCAAAATCGATCAGAGAGCAGGGGACTTGGGAAGTATGAAGAAAA
>JAZDOF010000301.1:0-6016 GCA_043799015.1 Pseudomonadota bacterium
ATCCAATTCTATCGCGAACTTCCTTGATCACGCGGCGGCCTATTTCCATGCCGCGCTCATCCAACTCGAGGTTCTCCATGAATTCGGCAGCCTCACGAACGGACAGAGCGGTCAATTGGTGAATGGGCATCCCGCCGACGAGAACATGACGGGCTTCTTTCTTCAGCCGGGCGCCGGCGCACGACGGACATGGGGTGGCGCTCATGTACCGGGCAAATTCATCGGTGAGGTCTTCCCTGTCGGATTCCCGGTACCGTCGTTCCAGATTGGGCAACACACCTTCGAACGGCTTACGGAAGAAATGCCGCCGCCCGTCCCTTTCGTAAGCGAAGTCTATTTCTTCGTTACCGGAACCGTGCAGGAGCATGGTTTGGACATTCGGAAGGAGTTTTCCGAAAGGAGTATGTACGTCGAATCCAAAGTGATTCGCGAGCGATTCGATCATCTGGTGGTAGAAAATCGAGTTGCGGTTCGCCCAAGGAGCGATGGCCCCGTCGCCGACGGACAAGTTCCGGTCGGGGATTACCAGTTCGGGATCAAACCGTATGAGAGATCCGAGACCACTGCAGGTTTCGCAGGCGCCGAACGGATTATTGAACGAAAAGAGCCTCGGGGCCATTTCTCCAATGGACACTCCGTGTTCGGGACACGCGAAGTTTTCACTGAAGAGGTGAACGTTGCCGTCCTGGTCCTCCACCATGGAGATACCCCGCCCCATCCGTACCGACATCTCCATGGAATCCGCAAGCCGTTTCTCGATTCCCTCTTTGATCACCAGGCGATCCACCACTACTTCTATGGTATGCTTCTTGTTCTTGTCCAGCTTGATCTCGTCGGACAGATCCCGCATCTCCCCGTCGATCTTCACCCTTACAAAGCCTTCTCGAGCCAGATTCTGGAGATCTTTCTGATACTCTCCCTTTCTCCCGGAAACAATGGGCGACAGCAGGTGTATCCTGGATCCCGGCGGCAGTTCCATCACCTGATCCACCATCTGCTGGATGGTCATGGAGGTTATGGGGCGTCCACATTCCCAGCAGTGAGGTATTCCGCACCGCGCGTACAACAGACGCAAGTAGTCGTAAATCTCCGTCACGGTCCCAACCGTGGACCGCGGATTCTTCGATGTCGTCTTCTGCTCGATGCTTATGGCGGGCGACAAACCTTCGATAAGGTCCACGTCGGGCTTGTCCATTATCTCCAAGAACTGCCGCGCGTACGCGGAGAGCGACTCGACGTAACGGCGTTGCCCCTCGGCATAGATGGTATCAAAGGCCAAGGTGGACTTCCCTGACCCGGAAAGCCCAGTGATTACGACGAGTTTATCCCTGGGAATATCCAGATCGATATTCTTGAGATTATGTTCCCGTGCCCCCCGGATGATTATGTCTCTCACTCCCACACCTGATTCCGATCCTCGATTCTTCCGTCGCTTCAGACCCTTGACCACAGTCCCAATCCCTCCCGCGCCTCACTCCATGATGAACACGGGCTGCAGATTTCTCAGCGGAAGTTTCACGGAACAAGACGCCGCCTACAACGCCTCTTAACTTCCGCGGGCCAAAGCTTATCAACAAGAGATCATGAAAGTAAAGTGCTCTCATTATGCGCAATTATAACGCCACGATAGAGACCTTCCCAACCCGGCGGATCATCCCGGGCGCGATTCTCACTGTGCGAAATCCGTCTTTTTCTTCTTTTTGATCAGCATCATATACAAATATTATCAACTATTGCTTGACTAACGCTCCAGGACCTGTTATCAGCCAATTGTTTTCCGGGCTTAGGGCTGTCGGACCCGCCCGGTTGTCACATTTCCTGTTAGGAGGTATGGTGATGCTGTTTCCATTTTCCGATTCGACTCCTGGAGTTTCCGAACCTCCCGGGGACTTCAAGAGCAACTACAAGCTGTTGAAAGAAATCATTAATAAGGCCCTCAAGGACGGCACGCCGCTTGAGGACCTGCACCTCATTCCCAAACATCCTTCCAACCGGAAGACCCGGCAGCTGTCAAAAGACGATCTGCTCAAGTTGCTCCACACCATCAGAAGAATCAAGACGCGTTATCAACGGCTGCTACAGTGTCCCGTGCCCCGCGAGTTGGAGCGGGACATCCTGGCCAAGGCTCCCGACGAACGTCTTCCCTGGGAAACAGAGGCCCTTGAAAAAATCGAACAATGGCGTGTCGATGTCGAGAGTATTCGCACACAGGTACAGAAGGAACTGAACGATCATCTTAAAGGCCAGTTCTTTCACGGTGCCTGATTCATCGGTCGGCCCAACCCTGTATCGACTAGTACAGTCCTGCGTAACATCTTGTATGCGCTAACAGAAGCATGTACGTCGCCTGGGTCACGGCTTTTCTCAGCCTCCCGAAGGGACACGTCTCGCGGGCTTAGCCGGGCCTTTCAATGCCCGGAAACGTTGCACCACCGAGTATTCACGAGCGCGTCCTGAAGGGACGCCGGAGTACTCTGTATGCTGAACGTCTTCGCGAGCGCCGTCCCTCCAGGACGGAAATCCCGTATGAATGCTCGCCTTGTTTCCGGGGGATGAATCCCCCGGCTAAGTTCGTATGTGCCTTCAGCACATTAAAATTGCCGTGAATATCAACCCCTGAACCGGGGGCTGCATCTCTCTAATCGTGTGCCGGCCGGAGAGCCGCTCGGCAAGAAGAATCCTTACATTAGCGCCTATGGGGTTACGTCCCCGGATTGCTCCACCGGCGTTTTCGG
The DNA here is from genome assembly GCA_043799015.1 of Pseudomonadota bacterium. GTDB lineage: Bacteria > Desulfobacterota > Desulfomonilia > Desulfomonilales > Desulfomonilaceae > JAZDOF01. The sequence continues at coordinate 2,736 of JAZDOF010000301.1, forward strand.
GGGACACGAATCCGTGTTTTGCCCATCGGATCTCAGGGCAAGAACGGTATCACATCCCCCAAAAACGCGGAATCAGCCTGCAAGGTTTGTTTTTGGACAGACGCTAAACATCCCGGCCTCGTTTGTCCAAATCCGAGGAGGGCTGTGCAACAGTTCAGAAATGTCAGGAGATTGCCCCACGAGGGTAATTCGCTCCTGTGAGACCACGTTCCCTTTGCTTTTCCTCTTTCTATCAGGCACAATAGGGAATACGGGTTTGAAGGCCACGTTTGGTGTTTTCTTCGTTCGTTCCGTCCTAATGGTATGGCCCCCCTCCAATGCTTCCGGGGGAACAGAAGGAGCGCCATCTATGAGTGCAGACGTCAGTACCGTAATCCCTCTCTCACATAGAATCAACAAGTCAATTCATGGTAGGGTCAACGCCGCCTTTCGCTCGATCATAAGTTGATAGAGTGGAGTTCAGTCGGATGAAGCTCAGGAATCAGCTGCTTCTCGGGTATGCGGTGGTCTTCGCCTTGATGATCGGCATCGCAGGCGTGATGTACAGGAGCACGGGCCGGCTTATCGCATCACAGGACCTGGTAGAGGAAACGTATCAGACCGTTGCTCTGGCCGGTCGTCTCGAAATCTTCGCCGTTGAAATGCAGAATGCCAAGAGGGGTTTTCTCATCAGCGGGGATGATGATCTCTTGCAGTCATTCGATGCGGCAAGAAAAGGATACAGGCAAGGAATGGAAGGGCTCAAGGCGGCAGTCTCGTTCAACCGCCGCCAAGTGCGCCGTCTGGAAGAAGTGGATAGGCTCGTGAGCAGTTGGATCGATTCGGTAGCCATCCCCCAAATCGAATCCAAGCGTAAGCTTATTGAACCGGAAACAGCAGCGGACAGGGCCGTGATCAGTATCAAGGAGAGCAAAGAGGGGAGAACTCTTTTCAGGGATATACACCAGAAGCTGGAGGCCTTTTCCGATGCTCAGCGGAACCTGCGCGACCAACAGTCAAAGGAAAACGACCTGTTGGGAAAGAGCAGCGTGTGGACCGTGATCCTGGTCACTGTCCTTGCTGTTGTCTTCGGTACGGGGATCATGCTCCTTACGACTCGAAGGGTCCTGAGACAAGTGGGGGGAGAGCCTGCGCACATAGCCCGGATTGCTGAAGAGATCGGCCGGGGAAATCTCGACGTACGGTTTGGGGGCAAGACCGAACCCGGGACAGGTATAGGGGCCACGATGGCGGCCATGGTCGAGTCACTTAGAGAGAACAGAAAGCAAGCAGAGAACAGGGATTGGCTGAAAACCGGGATTGCAAGATTAAACGACGTGATGAGCGGTGATCCGGAGCTTTCGGACTTGGCGGCACGGGTCATATCTGAAATCACCACCTACCTTGAGGCTCAGGTAGGTGCTTTCTACTTGGCTCAGGACGGATCAACTCAGACCTTTTCGCTCGTAGGCAGTTACGCGTACAGGAAACGCAAGAATCTGTCGAACACATTTGCCCTCGGCGAGGGCCTTGTGGGTCAGGCCGCACTTGAAAAGCAGCAGATCCTGCTGAAGAATGTTCCGGAAGACTACATCAAGGTGACGTCCGGTATTGGGGAGCGGGTTCCCACTTTCATATGTGTGACGCCCTTTGTGTACGAGCGGCGTGTGAAAGGCGTCATCGAGATCGGGACCCTGAATGAGATGACGGACCTGCAACTGGAATATTTGGATCAGGCTATGCCCTCGCTTGCCGTTGCAGCGGAAACCTCTGAGCGTAGGACGAAATTGGCACAGGCATTGGCTGAATCCCAACAGCTCTCGGAAGAGCTCCAGGTACAGCAGGAAGAGCTTAGGACCACCAACGAGGAACTGGAAGAGCAGACGCGGAGGCTGAAGGAGTCCGAAGAAAAGCTCAGGGTGCAACAGGAGGAGCTGCAGGTCACCAACGAAGAGTTGGAAGAGAAGAACGAACTCCTTGAGCGCCAGAAGCAGGAGGTTGAGCGGTCCAAAAAGGATATCGAAGCAAAGGCGAAAGAGTTGGCCACGGCAAGCAAGTACAAATCCGAATTCCTTTCCAACATGTCGCACGAGCTGCGTACCCCGCTGAACAGTCTCTTACTCCTGGCGCAGTCGCTCGCTGCTAACAAGGAGGGCACCCTTACCGACGAACAGGTGAAGTCGGCGCGCATCATCCACGGGAGTGGAACCGACCTGCTCAACCTGATTAACGATATACTCAACCTTGCAAAGATCGAGGCGGGGCGGACGGATTTGCGACTCGGCCCGCTCCGCGCTCTTGACTTAGCCGAGGGAATCAGGGCGGTATTTCAGCCTTTGGCCGAACAGAAGGGGCTTCGCCTGGAAGTGACGGTGGACTCCAACGCGCCGGAAGAAATCGTGACGGACAGAAAAAGAGCGGAGCAAGTGATTAAGAACCTCGTCGCCAACGCGATCAAGTTCACCCAGAGCGGCCAGGTGACTGTGGAGTACGGGCGTCCTGCACTGGGCACCGACCTGTCTCGCAGCGGTCTGCACCCGGATAGATCGGTCTCGATCATGGTCAAGGACACGGGCATCGGTATCCCAGAAGAACAGCAGGGCGTCATCTTTGAGCCATTCCAGCAGGCCGACGGCAGCACTGCAAGAAGGTTCGGGGGCACAGGCCTCGGGCTGTCGATTTCCAGAGAACTTGCCCGTTTGCTCGGCGGGGAAATTCAACTTGAGAGCACACCGGGGAGCGGATCCACATTTACCCTGTACCTTCCGGTTGCGTTGAAATCCGACGACAGTCCCGCTGTCCCCGGCCCGATCATGCGTCCCGGTTCGAGCAGTGCAAGACGTGATATCGGCTCTGAGAAGAATCAGCAGGCGGTGGTCGCGCAGCAGATCGAAGATGACCGCAAGGTGGTGGTCGAGGGGGATAAGGTAGTCCTGATCATAGAAGACGACCCGAAGTTCGCAAGGGTACTGTGTGAGAAATGCCACGAGAAGGGCTTCAAGTGTCTTGCCGCGGCCACGGGAGAAGCAGGCCTGGACTTGGCCGTTAAGCATATTCCTCTTGGTATTATTCTCGATATCCGGCTGCCGGGGATTGATGGGTGGGCCGTGCTCAGTGCCCTGAAAGACGACACCCGCACAAGGCACATCCCGGTACATGTGGTCTCCGTTGAAGAAGCTTCAATTGAATCGATGCGGAAGGGTGCGGTGGGGCACTTCACCAAACCGATCACTCGTGAGGACCTCGAAGAAGCCTTCAAACGGCTTGAAGAAACATCGGCAGGCGAACCGAAACGGGTCTTG
>JAZDOF010000313.1:0-6713 GCA_043799015.1 Pseudomonadota bacterium
GTGGAACTGCTTCGGGAAAACCACATCGACCTCGCTCGGGTATCTTTGACCGGATCCCTGGCGGTGGGTTTGGGAACCGAGGAATCGGATTTCGATATCGTCATTCAGGCGGACCCGGTTACCGTGCATCGCCTTCGCAGCGCCATTACCGTCGCCATTCTTGACGGGCGCCTGTCCATGCCGGAAGGCTCGGCAACTTGGATGGAGTTGGCTTCAACCGGAAAGTCCGCCGATGCCCTCGTCAAGGAGGGGCGTTTTGCGGAGACGTTCACCGTACCTGGAACCAAGCCGGCTCGCTGCTCCATTATTTACGTGCGGGACCTATGTGAAGAGGTTTGTTTCCGCCTACCACCCGAGGTCCAGGGCGTCAGGTCGGTCGAAGGCGGCGTGCAGGATGCTTCGGAGGCCAACTACAAGCGGGCGCGCTATAGTGTTGTGCGCTGGGATGACGGTTCCGTTTTGCAGGTCGAGTGCCGTCACAAATGGGCCGGGCTATTGCGCGCGGGTGACCGCGTCAGAGTGACCGGCGTTATTTGCGGGGCGGACCAACCCCTTATGCTCCAGATGAACCCACGGCGACACGGCATCGAACGACTGGACCGGATGTAGGATCTCGGGCCCCACATGCCGGGAACGGTGATCTCTGAGCCCCCCGGCCTCCGGATGGAGCGCGGGTTCGCGTCCCCGGTAGTGCCATCATGGAGGGGAGGACGCGTTATGCTCCCCACAGGATTTGCACCGCCGAAGACCCTGTCGAGGGTAACCATTTACTCTTGTGGAGCTTTCCGGCCTGCCGAGATCGCAGTAAGAAAATTCGCAGGCCGGAAAGCCTGCGCCACGTTGAGGTTGGAATTTCCCGACCGTAAGTGAATGGTGACCTCTCGGGGCTCCGCCCCCCTTGACATCCGGCCGTCGCTGAGTAGTTTATTGGTTCATTTTTTACTCCAGCCCATCGGAGGGTTTATGTACGGTCGTCCAATCGGTCCGGGAGATGATGTTGAAGCTTGGTGCACACGATGTCACATGAATCTTAACCATAGGATCATCGCTATGGTGGGAAAAGACGTAAAGAGGGTCCATTGCCTTACCTGCGGGAGCGATCACAAGTACTATCCGCCCAAAGGAGAGGCCGAAAAGGAAAAATACCAGAGACCGGAAAAAGTTTTTGCGGCCAAGCCCAAGACACGTGACGGGGCTTCGAGGATACCCGCAAGAGCATCAGGGGAATGGACTACGGTTATGAGGGAAATGTCCGCGGACGCGGTCCCCCGTCAGTACCGGATGCACGATAGTTACGAATCGGGCGAGTTCATCCAGCACCCCACGTTCGGAGCCGGCCGGGTGCTCGGAGTGGTAGGCATGGAAAAGATCGAGGTGATTTTCGAAGCCGGAAAAAAAGTCCTCATCTGCAACAAGGAGCAAAGGTGACGACCGGCACCCCGGCTTACCTGAACCCTATGACATATTTCTTGGGGATATCAATCCGTTCCGGCCTTTATGGCTCTGTTGTGGGCCCATCGTTCCAGGGCCTTGATCTGCTCCTGCATCGTGGTTGAAAGCGGTACGATGGCCTCGAGCGAAATAAGGAGGTCAGTCTGGTTTACGGTCCTGTGTTGCGTGAATGCCCTGAACAGCGCCCCCAAGACCCCCTGCTCGATCTCGGCCCCGTTAAATCCCTGGGTGAGCCGCACCAGCGGCCCGTACTCCAATTCCTGAGTTGACACATTATGTCGAGCAAGATGGATTCGAACGATCTCTTCCCGGTCGCGATCGCCGGGAAGATCCACATAAAAAAGTTCGTCGAAACGTCCCTTTCGCAGGATCTCAGGGGGCAGCAACTCGATGGCGTTGGCCGTGGCGCCGATGAATACCGCGCTCTTCTTTTCCTGCATCCAGGTTAGAAACGCGGCAAGCACCCGTGACGCCGCGCCGCCCAAGCTCTTCTGGCCTGCATTGGCGATGCCGGCTTCTATCTCGTCAATCCAGAGCACGCAAGGCGCCGACGCTTCCGAGGTCTTGATCACTTTCCGAAAGCACTCCTCAGGGCTGCCCATTACTCCGTCGTACACACGTCCCATATCGAGCCTCAGAAGCGGCAGCTTCCAGTAATCCGCGATGGCCTTGACGCACAGACTCTTCCCACACCCGCTTATACCCATAACCAAAACGCCTTTAGGCATGCTGAGGCCATAATCACGGGCGCGTTTGGAGAAGATGTCCTTACGTAATTCAAGCCACTTCTTTAGATTGCCAAAACCGCCGAGCTCATCGATGGTCGTGTCTTGACGAAACAGCTCCAATAAACCGCTTTTTTTAACGATTTGACGCTTCTCCTCGAACAGGACCTCCAAGTCCTTTGTCGTAAGAGACGTCTTGTTCATCATAACCTTACGAAATGCGTGGGTAGCCTGTTGGCTCGTCAGGCCGGCGCCTCCCTTGAGAAAAAGATCTCTTAGGTCGTCGGTAAGGGATGCCATGAGGGTATCACGGTTTTTTTCCGAGTTGATAACCTGGATGAGCAGTTTGTTGACCTCTTCCTTCTGAGGCAAGGGAACGTCGACGAGGATGATGTCGGAGGACAGCTCCGCCGGTATTTCCATGAAAGGAGATAGCATAAATATCGCTTTGTACCCGTTTTCTATACGCTTGACGGCGTCTTTGAATTTGCGTACCACCGGCGGGTTGTCCTTTAAAAAGACATGAATATCATTCATTATTAGGAACGAGGTTTCGTTGATCCCCATGAACCAGTCCAACGCGTCCATGATGGACGAATCGGGTACCACTATCTCATCATTATGTGTGACTCCGGTGGTACAGGACCACACGTACACCCTCAAAGGCGGCTTGAACGCGGACGCGAGGCCCTTGATTTCGCCTTCCACACGTCTGTCCTCTTCAGTTACGAGGTACATCAGCGACGTCTTGGCGACGACCATCTCTCTGAGAATGGCCCGAAGCCCCTTCGGAGCGTCTTCAGCCATGCGTTGACTCCTTTAGTAAGTTATTTTAATACCTAACACTTCCACGCACCCACTGTCAACCGCTTCCCAAGGGCGCGGGAATCCGCAGGCAGGCGCTCCCACATGGGAAGGAGCGCTTGCTTTCGTTGAAGCGTGGATAGGAGGCGGGGGTCGGATTTATTTAGAAGTTTCCGGTATAACCTTATGTTTACATTTCGGGCATTGGAGATACGCCCCTTGTTTGCTCGATGTTTTCTCTTCCATGATCGGGAAGGCGCAGTCGGGCTTGGGACACGGCTCGGCTACCGGTTTGTTCCACAGGGAATAGGAACAATCGGGGTATCGGGTGCAGGAGTAGAAATTCTTTCCTTTCTTCGACCGACGCTGCGCGAGTTCCCCCTGACCGCACTCGGGGCACTTCACTCCGGTGGATCGGGGCCGCGCGGTCTTGCATTGGGGATAGCGGGACCATGAGAGAAACGGCCCTGTTCGTCCGTCACGGATAACCATCATTGCGCCGCATTCCGGACATTTTTCTTCGGTGGGTTCGGGTTCACGGGCCGGCGGTCGTCCTTCGGGAACGTCCGTGGTGAAGGAGCAGCCCGGGTAAGCGGAACATCCAAGGAAAAGGCCGAACCTGCCGGAACGCAACATGATGGGCTCTCCGCATTCCGGGCATGCCTCCCGGACAGGGAGTCCTTCCCGTTTGATGCTCTTCATGTGTTCTTTGGCCTGACGCAGGTCGGTCTTGAAAGGCCGGTAGAAGTTATCGAGGGTATCGATCCATGAAGCGTTTCCTTCTTCGATGAGATCGAGTAAGGACTCCATTTCCGCCGTGAAATCGGCGTTAAGGAGCTGAGGGAAACTGTCCAGCAAGAGCCGAGCGATGATTCGACTGAGGAGAGTGGGCTTGAACTTCTTGTCTTCCAGTTTCACATACTTGCGTTTCTGTATGGTGGTGACGATCTCCGCGTAGGTGCTTGGTCGGCCGATGCCCTTGTCTTCCAATTCCTTTATGAGCGAGGCCTCCGTAAACGCGGGAGGAGGCTGGGTGAAGTGCTGTCGCGGCTGGAGTTCCAACAACCGCAGCTTTTGGCCCGGCTGAAGATCGGGCAAGCGGCTGTCGCTCTCCCCTTCGCCCCCGTTGGAATCGTCGGTTTTCTCGGCAACCAGGTAAGCCTTGAGAAACCCGTCGAACCTAAGAACCGACCCGCCGGCACGGAAAACCAGATCGCTCGATTTGATGCGCGCCGTAGTCTGATCCATTATGGCCGGCGCCATCTGGCTGGCGGTGAAGCGGCTCCAGATCAGGCGGTACAGGTTGGCCTGGGCTTTGTCCAGGAACTTGGCCACGGAGTCCGGACTAAGTTCCATCGATGTGGGCCGGATAGCTTCATGGGCTTCCTGGGCCAGCTTCTTGCTCTTGAAGTAGTTGGGCTTGGCAGGAAGATACTTGTCCCCGTACTGCTTCTTTATGTATTCCCGAACCGCGGTAATCGCCTCGGGCGCAATACGTGGGGAGTCGGTCCTCATATACGTGATCAAACCCACGGAGCCCCGCTCGCCTAGTTCGATCCCTTCGTAAAGCTGCTGAGCCGTCCGCATGGTCTGGCTGCTCGACATACGCAGTTTTCGTGAGGCGTCCTGTTGCAGGGTGGACGTTATAAACGGCGGAACGGGGTTCCGCGTTCGCTGCTTGCGGACCACGTCCAGCACCTCGTACGGGTGTTCGCGCGCTCGGCGCACAAGACCCTCTGCGGTTATAGCGTCCCGTATCTCGACCCTAGCGCCGTCGGCTTCGATGAGCTTCGCGTCGAACACGGGGGGCTCGGTTCCCTCCAACGAAACGCCGACACTCCAATGCTCTTCGGGAACAAATCGTTCGATTTCTTCCTGACGTCCCACGATCAAGCGAAGGGCCACAGACTGAACCCGTCCCGCGCTCAACCCGTTGTGGACCTTTTGCCACAGGAGAGGACTCAATTGATAGCCGACGATTCGGTCCAGTATTCGGCGGGTCTGCTGCGCGTTGAACTTGTTCTCGTCAAGACGCGTGGGCGACGCTACCGCGGACTTGATCGTCTTTTCCGTCAATTCGTTGAACAAGACCCGATACACGGCTTCAGGCGGCTTCCGAAGCTCCTGGCTGAGGTGCCACGCAATGGCTTCGCCTTCCCGATCAGGGTCTGTTGCGAGGAATACCTTCTCGGCCCTCTCCGCGGCTTCTCTAAGTTCCTTAATTATCTTTTCCTTGCCCGGAATCACCACGTATTGAGGCGAGAACCCGTTTTCCACATCGACGCCGAGGACCCCGCCCGCTTCTTGACTTCCGCCCTTTCCGGACCGTTGCCCCTTTGATCCGCTCTCTTGTCCCGCACTATGGGTCGGAAGGTCTTTGACGTGGCCGACGGAGGCCTTTACCTCGAACCCGGAACCGAGGTACTTCTTGATGGTTTTTGCTTTGGCCGGCGACTCAACTACTACCAGAACTTTTTCCATGAACTATTGTTCCTCGTCCAACGAACACTATCATACGTTGCTGCGGTTAGGGCGGCCGGCACGTGACGGTTCACCGGGTCCTCGTTTTCAAGGTCCGTGCAGGGTCTGAACTCTACAATACGGAACCTGACTAAATCAAGTTTCAGGGCGTAAAATGTGCGTACCGTCCGCGTGCCGCGGGCCGGATGGGGCCGTAGCGGAACGGCCTCAATTATTGCGAGAGCCTAACCGATGAATGCCGACTATAGCAAGTGTCGAAATCTTGGTTGGATATGGAGGGGCCGAGAAACGGTCGTAACGTTCCGCCGCTCCGTGGACGGCCACTGCGTCACGGGAGCTTCACGGCTCACGACACGGCGGAAGTATTGCCCCAACCAGTTTGTAGCGGTTGCCGAAATTAATGTCCGTTTGAGGGCTCGGACATCGTCTTAGCTTCTGACGGTAAATCCCCCCTACCCCCCTTTACAAAAGGGGGGTAATCATGCGTCCCCATGCGGCATTTTGGCCCCCCCCTCTTGCCGGGCTCCCGGTAAAGGGGGGATGGGGGGGATTTGGCTGTTTCGGACAAAACTTTTGGCAACCAGTCTATGACCTAAAATCATGATACCGGACCAACGGCAGGGTTTGACGCGCTTGAATAGGGCTGGTATAGTCCGCCTAAATCCGTCGGGAGCGGAGCCATGAACCGGCACCTATGGTTGGCCACATTCGTACTATTGTCCTGGGGGCTCTTCGGCAATGCGTGGGCCCAATGGCCGTTAACGCGGGAGCAGGGAGCAATTCCCAAACACGAATCCCAATGGTCGTACGTAACGTCCGGAGGACGCTACCAAGTCGTCGTGTCTCCTCACCTGAAAGACCACACTTTCATGCTGGATTCGGATACGGGACGGGTCTGGGTCTTTAAGAAGGACCATTCGTCGGGCGAATTCTCTCTTAAGCGTATCCCCGTCGACGAGGTGGACGCGGCCAAAACGGGAAAGCCGAGCGCGGGAGACAAGAAGGACGACGAAAAGAAGCCTGCGTCGAACTGAAAGCGGCGACTCGGGGTGGGACATGCCTGCGTCGGCCTTTCTTCATGATTGGGCCCCTGAGCGCATTCTTCATAACAAACGGAAGGTACTCGAGATGAGAGAGGACGGATACAAGGTTGCCGTGGTGGGAGCCACAGGCGCGGTCGGTAATACGATGATCGGTGTGCTGGAAAAACGAGCTTTCCCTGTACGCGAGTTGGTTCTTCTCGCTTCCGGC
>JAZDOF010000326.1:0-4057 GCA_043799015.1 Pseudomonadota bacterium
GCCTGCACGAAAGATACGCTTCAAAGGGAGACACGTGCCCCCCTTATCCTTCTAGCGTCGTCCGTGAGGACCACCACCGCCGGGGCCGGGACCACCGCCACCGTGGTGAGGACCTCCGCTACGGTCGTAGTGCTGACCGCGGCCGCCGCCGCCGAAGATGACACCGCCGGGGCCGATGCCGATGCCGATGCCTGGGCCATAGCCATAAGAACTGCCGTAGACCACGCCGCTATCGGCTCCGTGACGCCGGCGGGCCGGCTCACGCCACACTGACGAATCCGACTGCACAGGGTAGTATTCTTCCGTGTCAACGGTTTCGTAGCTTTGGCGAGCCCGGGTTTGGACCTTAGGCTTGTTGGGCGCGTCGATCTGAGCCGCATATACCCAACCGTTATCCGCCAGTTCCGCCCAGCGGCCGTCGGGGCTGTAATTGCCCTTCAGCAGCAGCTTCTCGTTCATATTCGCGCATCCGACAATCGCCGCCGAACTCGAGGCTTCCCGGCGGATTCTCAAACAGCCTTCAGGCTGGTCAATGCCGGTTACGGTACCCTGAATGCCCTGATCGACCGGCCGGTTCGTGTTGGAAGACCGATCCTGCCGAGGATCGGTAGATTGATAGGGGCGATCTGCGGATTGGGCCGTTACCTGTGCGGGCGCGAAGGCCGGCAAAGCGATGAAAAGCAACGCCAATCCAAGAGATGATATGATTTTCATTGTTCTCTCTCCTTCGTCACACTCCCGGGGTCCACTTCACCGGGAGGAATAAGGGATGTCACATGCCGACAAGCATTTTTCGTGCCAATGGTGGGCAACGGCTGCGCTGGGTAGGAAGACACGGAGTTATCGGATGGTTGGCCCATGTGATGGAGTGTGAAGAGTGATGCAAGGGGCGATCCGGAAAGGAGGGAGTGTCACAATAACGGGCCGGCTAATTCCAGGTCTGTGTTTTTCTAATAGGTTACAGTTTCATTGGGTGTCCTAATGTCGGTCAATCGGGTTAGTCTGCGGCCGGATCATCGTACCCTATCCCGAAGGGCTTCATGGGCCGATTGATACCAAAGATTTTCAAAGAGATACGGTTGCCGCGCAAAGCCCGGACACGCCTTGCGGGCAACCGTTTTCTCACCCTTGAAACCAGGTCTTCAGTCCGAACTCAGTCCCAGAAAAGTTTGTCGCCCGGTTTCCTCATTTGACCTTGTTTGTCTCGGTCCTTGATATTTTCGATCTTCTTGTCGACTATTCGGTCTTTCAGATTCTCGCGTTCCTCGATTCTTTTCTTGAGTTCCGTTACTTCCAGATCGAGCTCCGACGCGTGAATTTTCAACCTTTTCTGTACGAGTGCAAAAAGCTCCGTGACCAGTTTCTTCAGTTCGTCTTCCTTGAGGGGTTTCTCGGTCAATAGCAGCTCGATCTCGATTTCCTTAGATTTTTCCGCTAAAAAATCCGCCTCCTGCGCCTCATCCCGGAATTCCAGGGCCGACACCTCCAGTTGCAGGTCCTCCATGAACCCTAGAATCCGATTGTTCACATCTACGTCGCATTTGAGCAGGATGGGCCGGAGCTTGCCGGGAAGTTCAGGCGAAAGAGCTTTGGCAAACGTCATCATTTGAGCGATTTGCGCACCGGGAAATACCGGGGAGCACGAATCGTAATCAGTCCCTTTCTCGACGGCAGGCGCCCCTTCTTTCTGAGACACGGGCGGTTCCTTCTTCTCCGGGGGGATTGCCCCGGTTGCCGCCGGATCACCTGCCTTTTTCTGCGGCTCAGGCTGCTTGTCGTCGGAAACGACGGGGTACGAGCAGCACAGCACGAGGGCCAATGCCGTTACGATGAGCAGGTAACTGTTAATCGCCTTATCATATTTCATCTTTCCATCTCCTTCGTTCGTAACCATTCACTCTTGTGGGGCAGGCTTGCCGGCCTGCCGAGATCGCGCTAAGAAAATTCGCAGGCTGGAAAGCCTGCGCCACGTTGAGATTGGAATTTCCCGCCCGTAAGTGAATGGTTACCCTTCGTTCCCGTTCCGTCGCTTCTCCACCGTTGGCCGGGACTTCATCCGTTGACTCGCGTTCTCGTGAACCTTTACATTCTTTGGTCCCTCTTCTGCTGGGGCTGCGCAGGCTGGTCAGGCTTGGGCCTGGGCTGTGAAGGAATCGCAGGCTGGTCAGGTTTAGGCCTGGACGGCTGCGAAGGAATCACAGGATGGTCGGGTTTGGGCCTGGGCTGTGAAGGAATCACGGGCTGGTCGGGTTTAGGCCTGGGCTGCGAAGGAATCACGGGTTTGTCAGGCTTCGGCCTGGGCTGTGAAGGAATCACAGGATGGTCGGGTTGCCTGGGAATTTTGTCTCCACGGTCTTCCTTCGATACGCATCTTTGATCCCGGCATACGGAACCAGGCCCGCAGTCCCCGTCGGATCTACAGCCTCTCCTTGGAACAGTCCCTTCACCTACGCACTTGCAGGCCACAGGATCCAAGCGTTGGCCCGGCGGGCATTCCTTTCTACATCTGGGCTCGCATCTGCAATTCTCCAAGTCGAGCCATTCGCCCGGTCTACACTTGATGAGGCACTTGGGGACGCATCGGCACGTCTCCGGATCCAGCCGTTGACCCGGAGGACATTTTCGGTTGCAGTCCGTTTGGCGATGGACGCAGGTGCAGGTCTTCTCGTCAAGCCACTGGCCCGGAGGGCATTTCTTGTCGCACGGTCTTCGTTCACATTCACAGGTCTTCGGATTGAACCAAAAGCCCTGTGGACAATCACGAGGAGGGCATTCCCCGCGGCAGGTGCAGGTCTTCTCGTCAAGCCACTGACCCGGAGGGCATTTCTTGTCGCACGGCGTTCTCTCACATCGGCAGGTCTTGGGATTGAACCGGAAGCCCTGTGGACAGTCGAGGGGAGGACATCCTCGCATGCAGGTGCAGGTCTTCCGGTCCAGCCACTGCCCGGGCGGGCAAGCTTTCGAGACGCACAGCCCGTTCCGGCAGGTTTCACACCGACGGCACTGATTGTCGTACCTACATCGATATACACAGGAGCAGGTAAGACGATCGTACATTTTCCAGCGGGGGCAGTCTACGCAGACTCCTCCGACCTGTTCCCGGCCCTCAGGGCATGGACATCCCACGACAACGGGGGGGTCCTCGAAATAGGGGGGTTGCATGACATCGTATTGATCTTCGTAAATCACCGACGGTTCAGCGACGGCACCATCCCGACACAAAGGGACCTCTTCGGGCAAGGTATCGGGTATCGTGGTCTTCCGGATCAGTTCCTTCAACGTTTCCGGTGAAACGCCGATCACCTGAGTGGGTTCCTTGTCATCTTCCACATCGACCCTTTGACACGACCGCACAATGCGCTCCTGAACGAATTGTCCGGACATGTGCCTCACCTTGACCGCGCCCCAGATACCGTACACGGTGGTGAGCTTCCGGTCCTCGCGCACCTCCACGACAAAATCCGCGGGCCTGTCGGTGGACAGCACTTCAATGCCGGCCGTTGGAGTGGAGATGATGAAGCGGGAAAGCGGCACCGATCTCGGCAGGTCCTTAATGAATCGGACCATTCCCTGCCCGACTACACCGGAAAAGTCGGACGACGTTCCGTCCTCGTCAAAACGGACGAACTCAAGTGCCGAACTCTCACCGAGTGATGCATCGCCTTGTTGGGGGGCCGCCCCCTGGGAACCGGAGCGCCACCAGGCTTTGCCGGCCTGATCAGTGCCTAATGTGTCCTGAATAAAGACCGGGTCGTTTTCCCCGGCCGGTTGAGGTGCGCTTCGGCCCGCGCTCGTGACGGATACCGCTCCCTGTGTCCGCTTGATCTCCCCTATCCGTTCCCCTTGCGATGGGGGCACCGGGTCAGGCTCGCGAGCCCACGCGGACGAATAGTGAAGACAGCTCACGAGGGCAAGCACGAACAAGGCGCCCAACGTTCCGCCGACTACTCCTTTGCCCGAGGTCATGGTAATGTCTCCCTGGATGTGATTTTATGGCGATTGACAAAAGTTTTGTCCGAAACAGAGAAATCCCCCCCTGCCCCTCCTTTTGTAAAGG